>JAPKMO010000149.1 GCA_026645945.1 Anaerolineae bacterium | reverse complement strand
TCATCTTGACACTCTCCTGTATCCTCAACAGTTTACCTAGAGTGTCAGATTAAGTCCCGTCTATTTCATGGCCACTGCTTGGGCGGATAACACCACAACGCCAGCAGAATACAACATCCCCGATACGCTACCCCCACCACCATCGCGCTCAACCGGTTCCCCAGTTTCGTCTCATCCACCAGCAGGATGAGCCGCTGCACACTGTAGTGGCTCAACACCTACCGGCTCCACAACCGACACCCCGCCTGCCAGTTAATGCGCTCATTGTTCAGCCACCGTTCCAATCGCCGCTGCACACTGTCTGCCTTCCCCAAGCTGCCCAGCTTTTCGGCCACCCGGCTCGGCGCACACTGCCGCGCCAGCACCACCCCATAGCTGTAGATGGCTAATCCCAACACCTGCCACCGCCCCCAAACCCGGAAAGCGTTCCCCACCGCCTGCTGCCAATGGTACAATTCTTTCAGACTCATGATGCATCTCTCTTCGTTGTGGTTGAAAGCTGCATCTGAGTCTACCTTTTCCTACCCCTTCCTTAAAACTGTCGGAGTGTGAACCGAATTCGGGGAGGGTCGGGGTGGGGTCAAAGGGCAAAAGTCTGCTTACTGAGACGAAGTATCTTCAAGCGACTACCCCGCCAGAAGGCCATCCCTACTGGCAGCAAACCGATCCTGCCACTATACTTACGCGGTTAAAAAGCCAGCGTCGAGAAGGAACAGTTATGACCAGCAAGGAATACGACACGACTCCCCGTGCTGACACGCCGGAGTCCAACGGCGGCGAGTCCGCCGCGCGCTCGAACTTCATCCGCGAGATTATTGACGAACATAACCGGAGCGGGCGCTTCGGCGGGCGCGTGCATACCCGCTTCCCGCCGGAGCCGAACGGCTACCTGCACATCGGCCACGCCAAGTCCATCTGCCTGAACTTCGGGCTGGCCCAGGACTACGGCGGCAAATGCAACCTGCGCTTTGACGACACCAACCCGATCAAAGAAGAGCAGGAATACATTGACTCGATCATCACCGATGTGCGCTGGCTGGGCTTCGACTGGCAGGAGCGGCTGTTTTACGCTTCGGACTATTTCGGGCAGCTGTACGAATGGGCGGTCAAACTGGTCAAAGACGGCAAGGCCTATGTAGACCACCTGAGCGCCGACGAAATCCGCGAGTATCGCGGCACGCTCACCCAGCCGGGCAAGGAAAGCCCCTACCGTAACCGTTCGGTGGAAGAAAACCTCGACCTGTTCGAGCGCATGAAAAACGGTGAATTCCCGGACGGCACCTGCGTGCTGCGCGCCAAAATTGATATGGCATCGCCTAACCTGAATATGCGCGACCCGGTGCTGTACCGTATCCTGCACGCCGAACACCCGCGCACCGGCAATGCCTGGTGCATTTACCCAATGTACGATTGGGCGCACGGCCAGTCGGACTCCATTGAGGGCATCACCCATTCGATCTGCACGCTGGAGTTTGAAGATCACCGCCCACTGTACGAGTGGTTCATTCAAAACCTGGGCATTTATGCCCCGCAGCAAATCGAGTTCGCCCGCCTGAACCTGACCTATACCGTCCTGAGCAAACGCAAGCTCATCCAACTGGTGCGGGAAGGGTATGTGCGCGGCTGGGATGACCCACGTATGCCGACCATCTCCGGCATCCGGCGGCGCGGCTATACGCCGGAAGGCATCCGCCTGTTTGCCGATACCATTGGCGTCGCCAAAGCCAACAGCACGGTAGACCTGGCGCTGCTGGAATACTGCATCCGCCAGGATTTGAACAAACGCGCGCCCCGCAAAATGGCTGTTCTGCGCCCGCTGAAGGTGGTGCTGACCAACTACCCGGAAGACCAGGTAGAAGAGCTGGAAGCCGTCAACAACCCGGAAGACTCGGACGCCGGCACGCGCAAAGTGCCGTTTTCGCGCGTCCTATACATCGAGCGGGATGATTTTATGGAAAACCCCGCGCCGAAGTATTACCGCCTTGCGCCGGGGCGCGAAGTGCGCCTGCGTTACGGCTACTTCATCAAGTGCGTGGATGTCATCAAGGACGGGCAGGGGCAGATTATAGAACTTCACTGCACCTACGACCCGGAAACGCGCGGCGGCACGGCCCCGGATGGGCGTAAGGTGAAGGCGACCATTCACTGGGTATCGGCGGCGCACGCTCAGGAAGCCGAGGTGCGGCTGTATGACAATCTGTTCACCGTACCCGACCCCGGCGCGGACGAAACCCGACCCTTCACCGATTTTATCAACCCTAACTCGCTGGAAGTGCTGACGACCTGCCGCATCGAGCCAAGCCTGGCCGGAGCAAAACCGGGTGAACGTTTCCAGTTCGAGCGCCTGGGTTATTTCGCCGCAGACCCGGACTCGACCGAAAGCCGGCTGGTGTTTAACCGCACCGTCACGCTCAAGGACGAGTGGGCGAAAATTCAGAAGCAGCAGGGGTAAAACATTTCCTCCTCGCGCCGGTATATCCGCCTCCAATCGGGGGCGGATTTTTCTTTTCCACAATTAGAGTTTCGTAATCAAACCTTAATCAAACGATATTATGACTGTCTGATAATTGGTGTCTTCCCCTAACCCCCGTACAATGAAATATAGATTGGACTCTGGGGCAGAAACAACCATGTCAGATGCGGCAGCGACTCTCCTCATCGCAGCGATGCTGCTTTTTGTGGCGGCCATACTGGGCTTGATTGCCCTCGCTTCCATCCTCCGCCAGCGGCGTAACTATATGGCAGACCGCGCGCGGGCGGCTTTGCAGCCTGTTCCTATTCTGGCAGCTGCCTCGCCGCCAACGCCTCGCCCCGCGCCCAAACCTTCCCCGCGCGTTTCGATGCCTTTGCCTGATTACCAGCGCCTACCGCAGCAAAACGGCAGCCCCGACCAGGTGGTGATGGTCATCGAGCCGGTTGAAGGCCCGACCCGTGATCAGGTGAACGTCCAGAAGTTGATTGATTTCCTCAAGCAGGAAACCGTTAAATCGAACGCCTCCCCCAAAGCCAGTTAAGCAGACTTCCGCGTTCCAAGCTCTGAGTTTCGAGTTAAGGGCTGAATCCGCAACGGGGTTCAGCTTGATTTTGTGACGGTGCGGCGGCTTTTTCCCCTCCGGTTTGGGCTATTACGATTCGCGGCGCTGGCTATAATGGAAAGGGGAGGCGCGATGAATAACAGTCCGTTTAATCGAAATAACCTGTCGAAAGCCAGCGTTGCGGGAATCGCCCTGGCGGTTGTGGGCATTATTTTATTTCTGATTCTGTGGGGCGTATTGGGGCAGTTAGGCGCGGAGCCGTTCGCGCGGCTGTTGATTGCGCTGTGCGTGCCGCCCGCCGTAATTGCGGGCATTCTGGGTGCTTATATTTTGCTGGTAAAACCGTCGGATAAAAGCGATGTTTAGCCGTTTTTCTCAAATCGAAGGACGATCACTACCGGCCAGCCGACCGGTGCTGATGGGTGATCGGCGCGCGGCTCAAGCACATCGGCCACATGCAGGCCAGCCAGCCGCGCCGCCTGGTGATAATCGCTGTACAGATGCGCGTGATGTTCAACAGCATAGGTTTTCCCGTTCGGCGTGGTAAAGGTGCGCCGCCCGCCGTTGAGCGCCAGCAGCGGGTGGAAGTCGCTGACCAGGGCGCAGCCGCCCGGCTTTAACACTCGGCTGATTTCCTGTAGCGGTGGCATAAGCCGGGGCAGATGCCCCAGCGCCAGCCCGCAAAACACGACATCTACCGAACCGCCGGCGAGCGGAATTGCCCCGGCGTCGGCGAGTGCCAGCAGCCGCCCCTGGCTGCGTTTTAACATGGCGGCGCTGTTGTCTATACCGATGACGACCGACGCGCCGCGTTCGGCGGCCAGGCGGCTGTAACGCCCCGTCCCACAGGCCAGGTCAAGCGCCAGTTTGCCTCGCATATCCGGCAGCAGTTTGAGCATGGCCTGCTGTTCGGCCTGCATCAGCGGGTTGTGGGCATGAGGGGGATAACTGGCTGCCCACCGTTCGTAGGCTTCCAGGCTGTTCAACGTGGGCGGAGCGGGTCGAAAATGTTTTAAAATTCGTCCGAGCATAACAGTCTAAACGGAGTCCTCGCGCGAATTCAAAAACAGCGCGTCTTCTTCATCCATCACCGTCCCCATGATAATGTAATCAGCCCAGATGAAAAAGGCGCGGTCATCGCTGTTATAGGCAAGCTGCGCCCGCCAAGGCATCCGCAGCCAGGCATAGGCGATGCGCCGCCGCTCGTAGCGGGTGGTGCGGTCGCGCAGTTGATGATACCAGCGCGGCAGTTTAAACAGCCGGTAATACCAGGGCGCGGCCCGTTCGGGATGCTGAAAAATGAGCAGAGTTGTCAAAATCAGCAGGAACCCCAGCACGATCAGCGGAAAACTGAGATTCGCCAGGACAGACGCCCATGCGCCTAGCGCCATCGCCAGGACGCCAGCCCAGAACAAAAGTCCCGTCAGCGGCATATAGATGGGTTCCGGGTCGCCGTACTGCTCGAATGTTCGGATGACCGGGCTTTTTAACCAGCCGATCACGATCAGCGTACTGCGTGCCAGAAAAAAGATGCTGACGAGGACAACCGGGATCACAAACATGATTTTATAACATCCGCAGCAGGGCGCGCGGCCCTTTGTACAGAGGGCAGACGCAGCGTTCGCATTCCAGGCGCTGGCCGCTGCGATACGCCCGCCGCAAAGCCAGCGCCTCCAGGTTATTGAGCGTTTCCAGCAGAGGTGTGCCTGGTGCTTCGATTTTTCCAACTTCGGGCAGAAAATAACACGGGCGCAGCGTGCCGTCCACTTCGACGACGGCGCTGATGTGAGGCGCATTGCAGCGCGGTCGCGGGAAGTCCGCCGCGCCGTTGAGGGCGGCGAAATAATCCGCCAGCCGCCGCAGTTTGGCTGGCGATTCGGCGATCAGGCCGGAAGCAAAATCACCGGCAAAACGCGCAGTCATACCCTCAATAACCTGCCTGAATTCGATCACCTCATCCGGCATCAGGGCAGCGGCTGCCGGGCCGTGTTCCGGTGGGCTGCCCGGCCCCAGAGTTGCAGTCGCAGAAACCGGCACTTCGGCGGCAGGCGCAAAACGCGGCCCAAAGGCATAAACGCTGCTTACATCAACGGCCAGAAAACTGACGCGGTTAACGCCCGCTGCCCGCGCTGCCTCGATGATCTGCGGGATTTCGCGGTAGTTGGCGCGCTGTACGGTCGTCCGCGTGATGACCGGCACGCCGCCGGCGCGGACGGCGCGAATGCCTTCCAACACCAGATCGAAAGCATCCACGCCGCGAATGGCGGCATACGTTTCTGCCGTGCCGCCGTCCAGGCTCACGATGACTTCATCCACGCTGGCGATCACTTCATCGGCCTGTTTTCGCAGCAGCAGCCCGTTGGTCAGCAGCATAACGGCTGCGCCTTCGGCCCGCAAGCGGCGGGCGATTTCCGGCCAGTGGGGATGCTGCATAGCTTCGCCGCCGCTGAGCAGCACCCGGCGCGTTTGCAGGTTTTGAAGTGACCCGGCCAGCGCCTCAACCAGTTCCCGGCGCATGTTGCGGCGCGGACTGCGCCAGATGTCGCAGGTGACGCACCGGCTGTTGCAGCCGTCGGTCAAATACAAAACCAGTAGGGGCAGCGCGTGCAGGCGGTCGCTGATGAGGTTGAGCAGGCTTTTTGTTCCCATGATTGTTTTGTGTCCGAAGCTGCCAAATACAAACCCACCATAAGCCTATCGCCCATTATAATCTATGCTACAATCCTTACTGTACTTTTAGATGAGTTTTGCATCTCAATTGACCAGAATGCCAACCTTAGACCTGGAAAAACCCGAACAAGGGCCGCGCGTGGCCTTTCTGGAAAAAGCCGACTCGGACGCGATTGCCGAGACACTGGTCGCTTTCGCCAATACCGAAGGGGGAACGATCATCTTCGGTTTAAAAGAAGATGGCGAGCCGGCCTCTAAAAAGATCGAGGCGCCGGCGCTGGAAAAGGCGCTTAAAGCGGCGGATACAGCCTGCAACCCGCCGGTCGTCGTCGGCACATGGGAGCAGATCGAAAGCGAAAAAGGGACGCTGTTCACCCTGCGCGTACCGCGCAGCATCGAACTGCACGCCCTGTCCGACGGGCGCGTGTTGATCCGCAGCGGCGTAAAAAATCGCCCGCTGGGCGGCCAGGAAATCCTCAAACTGGCGAGTGCCAAAAGCACCGGAGACTACGAACTGGAAATTGTCTCCGGCGCGACGATGGATGATTTCAGCAACAAGATCATCACCGAATACCTGACCAAACGCGCCGAACGCACCAAGCGCCCCTACAACGGCAAAATCGCCGACCTGATGAAAGAAATCGGGGCAGTCAACGACGAGGGTAAAGCGACTGTCAGCGGCATTCTGCTGTTCGCGGAATATCCGCAGCACTGGCTGCCGCAGAGCAGCGTCGTTTTTGCCAAGTTCGTCGGCAAAACGCCGCGCGGCGAAAACGGCCTGGCTGGTTATACCCGCCGCGAGGAGCTGACCGGCCCGCTGCCGCGCCTGATCGAAAATTCCTGGAATCTGATCTGGAGCGAGATGGCGGTGAGCGCGGTCGTTAAGGGGCTGGAGCGCGAGGAAACCTACGAATATCCGCAGTTTGCCGTCCGCGAGGCGATCGTGAACGCCATCTGCCACCGAGATTACCGGCTGAAAGGGCGGCGCATCGAAATCCGCATGTATTCCGACCGGCTGGAAGTCATTTCACCGGGAGGGCTGCCGGGGTTCATCACGGTGGAAAATATCGTAGATGAACACTTCAGCCGTAACCCGCGCATCGTCAACGGCCTGTTCCAGTGGGGTTATATCGAGGAACTGGGATTGGGTATTGATCGTATGATGGAAGTGATGCAGCAGGCCGGCCACAAGCCGCCCTACTTCGATGCACGCCCGTACAGCTTCGCCGTGACGCTGTATAACGAGCGCGAGCGGCAGAAACCCCCGGAATGGGCGCGCAACACTAACCACCGGCAGGCGCGGGCGTTGCAGTACATCCGCGAGCATGGTTCGATCACCAACCGCGAGTACCGCTCCTTGTGCCAGGGCGTATCGGCGGAGACGCTGCGCCTTGATCTGGCTGATATGGTAGAGCAAGGAATCTTGCTTAAAGTAGGGTCTAAGAAAGGCACGTACTATATTTTGAAATAGCCGTGCAAGCAGAAAAAGCGATGCGCTTTTTACATTTTGCTTTGAGCCAGGAACGATCATGACTTCACTTCTCAACGCGACCACGGCTGCCAGCGTCGTGCTGCACGCGCTTATTCTGGTTTACGTGCTGGCCCGCCGTAAGTTGGTGCGAACCGGCTATCTATGGTTATCGCTGACGGTGCTTTTTTCGCTGTTGTCGGCTGCGGCATTTTTTCTGCCGCAAGAGGCGTTAATCGCGGAGAAGTTCGGGCGCAATGCGGCGATCATGTTTGCTCTGGCCGCGATGGTGATTGCTTTCGGCGCGCTGGTTATCACCGATATGCGCCGCCAGTCACCGGAACGCTGGCGGCGGCTGTGGCTGGCGCTGGGCGTTTTGTGGCTTGCGGGGCTGGTCGTGGCCGGCTTTCTGAGCGAAACGATCAGCATTGCCCAGGGGGAATGGCTGGTGCAGGCGTTTGCCACGCGCAACCCCTTCAGCCTGTTCGCCCTGGTCGGACTGGTGGTTATAAGCGCGGCGCTGCTGGCGGTGGCGTTTTATTCCTTCTATATCGCCCTGCTGCCGGAAGTTGCCAACCGGTCACTGTTCTGGATTATCACCATCGCCGTTATCCTGATCGGTGTCGTGCTGGCGATTAGCGGCAGCACCACGCTTACGCTGCTGGGACGGGTGATACTGCTGGTGGGCGTGCTGGGCGCGCTGTATGCCCAGGTGTCACACCGCGTTTTTGACATCCGCAGCAGCCTGAGCCTGGGGATGCGGACGGCGCTGCTGGTAACGCTGACGGCGCTGATCGTTTTTGGGGTGTTACAGGTCGTCAGCCGCGCGCCGGTTCAGCAGGATGCGGAAGGCAATCTGCTGCTGGCGCTGCTGGCGCTGGCGGTCGCCATTGTGTATGTTCCGGTGCGGCAGATAGCGGACATTCTGGTTCAGCCGCTGCTGCGCGGTTCGTCCATCAGCCCGACCGTCGCCGCCCGCAAATACAGTCAGAAAGTTTCCGGCGCGGTGGAACTGGATCAATTGGTCAAAATGGCGACCGAAACTCTGAACGAGTCGCTGCGCGTCCGCCGCTCCGGCTTGATGCTGGTGAACGATACCGGCGGCGAGGACGGAAAGATTGAACTCATCATTATCGTGGGGGGGGCATTTAACGAAACGGTCAGAGGTTATATCGCTAAAAATGGCTCGGTCTACCGCCAACTGGCCGTCGAGCAGTCCCCGCTGTCCCAGTTCGATCTGGAATTCAGCCCTCAACACGCCAGCCTGGACGCGCAGGAACGGCAGTTTTTCGCCAACCTGCAAATGAGCGCCTTCGCCCCGATCATCGTCGAAAATACGCTTATCGGCATTCTGGCCTGCGGGCCGAAGCTGAACGATGCGCCGTTTTATGCTCGCGATCTGGAACTGCTGGCGACGATGGCGAACCAGACCGGCGTCGCGCTGCGAAATGCCCGCCTGGTGGCCGATCTGCGCCACCTTAACCGCAGTATGCAGTCGCTCAATCGTGGTCTGGAAGAAGCCAACGAGCAGCTTGAAAGACTGGATTCGGTCAAAACCGAGTTTGTGACCATCGCCAGCCACGAGCTGCGTACACCGCTGGCACAGATTCGCGGTTATACAGACATCGTGGATGCGCTGAATCAACAGGGGATGCTCAACCAGGACCAGACCAGCGGCCTGGTTTCTAACCTGCGGAAAGCCGCCGAGCGCATGGAAGAACTCATCACGGCCATGCTGGATGTCAGCCAGCTGGATGTCAACGCGATGGATTTGCGCTTTACCCAGACGACGCCGGAAGCGGTTGTCCGCATGGCGATTGAGCCGCTGACGGATGTCATCAAACAGCGCAAGCTGACGCTTTCCGCGCGCGGCCTGCGCGGCCTGCCCGCTATCGAGGCCGATCTTCAACGGCTGGTGCAGGCATTTCGTAACGTGGTCGTCAACGCCATCAAATTCACGCCCGACGGCGGGCGAATTGACATCAATGCCAGCTTGCAGCCTGCCCAAAATCCCGAAGACGTTGACCATATCCTGATCGCCATATCGGATACCGGCGTGGGTGTCGCCAGGGAAAACCTGGAACTGATTTTCCAGAAGTTCTACCGTGCTTATGATCCCGGCCTGCATTCCACCGGCGCTTATAAATTCATGGGCGCGGGGCCGGGTCTGGGATTGACGATTGCAAAGGGCGTCATCGAAGGGCATGGCGGCAGAATCTGGGTGGAAAGCCCCGGCCACAATCTGCAAACCTGCCCCGGCTCCACTTTTTATATCCTGCTGCCCATTCAACCGCCGGAACACGCCCGGCGCGTGCTGCCTTTCGATGGCGAGGCGGAGAA
>JAPKMO010000148.1 GCA_026645945.1 Anaerolineae bacterium | reverse complement strand
AGCCGGAACGGGAACAGGGGCGGGTGCGCTGCCGGCCTGGAGATATTGAGCCGCCACGAAGCCGGTTAAACCGGCGGGACTCCGCACCTGAAGCCACTGGCCGGGGACGCCCAGCTTGCCCCGCGTGGCTTCTGCCGTCTCCAGCGATTCGAGTGTGTCCACCGCGTTCACCTGGGCGATGGGTTTGCCATCTACCGGGCGCTCGCGCAGGCGAACGCCGTCCAAAGTCGGGCGAACGTAAACTTTTGACGGGGGCACGGCAGGCGGAACGGGCGCAGGCGGCGGCGGTGTGGGTGCGGCGCTTGGCTGCGGCGCGGGCGGGGACAGCAGTTTGGAAACATCCACTGCCTGCTCCACCGCCAGCGTAAAACTCTCCGGCCCGGCGGATTCGGCCAGGATTTGCCCGGCGGCTACCGCCTGCCCCGGCTGGACGCGAACGGCGCGCAGATTGCCATAAATGACGGTATAAAGGCCGGTTTTCACCAGCACCGAGCTGCCGGCGACGGCGATCACCTGGCCGGCAGCGCCGGCGCTGACCGGCGTCCCGGCGGGCGCGTAAATGCCAATCGCGCCGGCGGCGGCGTCGAACGGCGTGGTGTAGCGGGCGGGCACTGCCGCCGACGGCCACTGCAAGCTGAACGCTCCCATGAACAACCTCCCCTGAAAAGTGTGCCGAGTTCAAAAACGATTTTTTAGCCGGGAAAACGCGAAACGATGGCTACTGCTGGCTTTTGAGCGCATCCCGGAAGACGCTGATCTGCGCGCCGTGTTCGCGTTTGTGGCCGTAAAACGTGTAAACGATAAAATCGTCCAGATCATATTCTGGGCCGTACCAGGGCAGCGCGCCGGCCTGCCGCCAGATTTCCGGCGAAATTTTAACCGCCAGGTCGGCCACACGGCTGAAGGTCTGGTTGTACTCGGCCAGCACGTCGGCGGGGGACAACCCCCGGCGCGCGCCGACCTGCGCGTCATTAAAGCTGTCTGGATCCAACGCACCCATCTGGGTCAGGTAGGGCGTATCAACCTGTTTGATGCCGGCAAAGGGCGACAGCACTTCGACCAGCATATGCTCGTAAGACGCCAGATGCGCCATAATATCCTTGACCGACCAGACGCCGCAGACGCCGCCACTTTCCCAATAATCAAAATCCAGGCCGTCCAGAGTACGTAAAATGTGCCGGTGTCCATACTTTAAAATATCGGATGGGTTCATCAAACACCACCTTTCACCGGAATATATTCGTTGAGCGTACAAACAGTGTATAACGAAAACGCGCATTTTGTCGAAAGTCCGCTGTATGGTTTTGTCCCCCGGTCTACCGTATAATGGGCGTGGATAGATGAATCCAGGCGCGGACGGTAAAGGCGCGATATGACAACGGATGAGTTGATCGGCAAAACCATCGGCGGTTATGAAATCCTGGACGTGATCGGTCGCGGCGGTATGGCGACGGTTTACCGCGCCCAGCAGGTTTCGATGAAGCGGGTGGTGGCCGTTAAGGTGCTGCCGAAGCAGTACATCCATGACGATACCTATCTCCAGCGTTTTCACCAGGAAGTAAAAATCGTCTCGCAGCTTGAACACCGGAATATCGTACCGGTGTACGATTATGGCGAGAGCGAAGGCCAGCCGTATATCGTCATGCGCTACATGCCGGCGGGGTCGGTGGATGACCGCATCAACCATGGGCCGCTGGACATCGAAACGATCATCTCCATTCTGGAGCAGATCGCCCCGGCGCTGGATTACGCGCACAGCAAAAACGTGCTGCACCGCGACCTGAAACCCAGCAACGTGCTGATGGATGACGACGGCGGCGCTTACCTGACCGATTTTGGCATCGCCCGCATTCTGGGCGAGCAGAGCGCCGGCATCACCACTCAGGGGGTGGTCGGCACGCCCAGTTATATGAGTCCCGAACAGGCGCAGGGACTGCCGCTGGATAACCGCAGCGACCTGTACGCGCTGGGCGTGATGCTGTTCGAGATGGCGACCGGCCGGCGGCCTTTTGAGAGCGATACACCCTACAGCATCGCCGTCATGCAGGTTACGACGCCGCCCCCGCAGCCGCGCGCTTATAACCCCAATCTGTCGTTCGCTGTCGAAGAAGTGATTTTAAAGACGCTCAAAAAAAAGCGCGAGGAACGCTATCCGCACGCGGTCGCGCTGGCGGAATCGCTTAAACGAGCGGTGGACAAACCCATCACCAGCATTCACGATACCCAGCCGGTGGCGGTGCGCCCGCAGCCGCGTCCGGTGCCGATAGAACAGCCGGCGCAGTCCCCGCCGCCGATGGTCGCCATCCCGCCGATTGCCTATGCGCTGCCCGGCCAGTCGGCTGCTGCTCCGGCTGCCATGTACCGGCGCCGCAAGCCGCGCCGCCCGAACGTGTGGATGAACGCGGCAGTGGGCGGGTTGATCGGGTGCGGCGTGCTGGTGGTGCTGGCGATCACGGCGCTGCTGATTATCGGCATGATAACCAGCAGTTCGGAGGCCGCCCCAACCCCGACTGCCACCACTCCCCCCTGGTTAAGCGGCGCCAGCTTTGGTGCTGAGGTAATTCCGACGCTCGACCTGACCAGCCGCGCCGCGCGTGACGCCCGGCTGCCCTCCGCGACACCTACACCGCTGCCCAGCCGCACCCCCGACCAGACGGCGACTATCGCCCCGGTCGGCGTGCGTTCCGCCATGCTGCTCAGCCCGGAGGTGCGGGCAATTGGCGGCAGTCTGGTTTATTTCGCCGAACGCGACAGTTCGACCAAACTGTTTCACCTGGATTTAAACACCGGCCAGGAAACGCAGCTCACCTTCGGCGCGGGGATGGATGTTTTCCCCGCCGTCTCGCCCGATGGGCGGCGCATCGCTTTTCAGTCCGACCGTGACGGCGATTTTGACATTTACGTGATGGATCTATCCGGCGACAACCTGCGCCAGATCACCCGCAACGCGGTTGACGACCGGCTGCCGGCCTGGAGTCCCGATGGCGAATGGATCAGCTTTTCATCGGACATACGCGGCGACGGCACGTTCGACCTGTACCGCGCCCACGCTGACGGCAGCAACTTGCAGGCGGTATTCGGCGACGCGGCACGCAGCAGCGGCGCGCGCTGGAGTCCTGACGGCCAGACGCTGGTTTTTACCAGCGGGGCGCGCGATGATGCCGGGACGTGGGAAATCGCGCGGTTTCACCTGCCGGGCGCGGCCTTCTCCCGGCTGACCGATAACGCGGTCAAGGATTGGTCGCCATCTTTCAGCCCAGACGGGCGTTACATCCTGTTCCTGACCAACGAAGGCGCGCGCGGCGATTCGGCCATTGCCCGTATGGCCGCCGATGGCAGCGGTCGAAAAATCCTCTACGACGGCCCCGGCTACGAGTGGGGGGCCAGCTACAGCCCCGATGGGCAGTTGATCGCCTTCACTGCGCCGGACGGCGGGCGCGAGGAAATTTTCGTCATGGATGCCGACGGCAGCAACCTCCGGCAGATCACCAGCGGCGGCGGCCAGTTCCCGGCCTGGGTATCGGCGTCGTAAGACCTCGGCTGCATCCATAAATCCGCAGCACATCCCATAAGAGCGCAAGATCAAGTTCTGTCATAGAATTTATCGAAAAAGCGCCGTAGAACCCCAACCTTCAGGTTTCGGGATATAAGGCGGCCTGTATGAGTCGCTTTTTGTGTATACTGTCTGAATGGCGACAACATGTGATACAAAACCAGCACGAGCCAGATCGTTGAAATTCGCAGAACCTACAAGTATCGCTCGAAGCGCGACTTTCGTCTGCATGACGCGAACTAGTACGATTGGGCTATCGCAATCGGCAGTAGGGCGGGCTAGAGTCGTAATTGAAGGTGTTAGATTAGTGAAGAATGTAAAGGAAACCGCGATGAGTCTGACACGGCGGTTGATGTGGCCCAAAACGGGCGAAGAAGTACAGATTTTTCAAAACGGCAGCCTTGTGGCTGAAGGGCATGTGACGTATTCCGGTGAAGACGAAGTTCGTATTCTGAGCAGCCAGGCGGAAACCACCGTCCTGGATGGGCAAAAACTGTTGACGGGGATTGATAATCGTTCCATTCTGGTCAAGAAAAAGGCACGCCGGGTCTGAACGGTTCGTTGCACCGGCAAAACTCGCCCCGAAAACGGGGCGATTGCTGTTTAAAAGGGCGTCGGTTATCATCACAACCATGAATATCATCCACCTCGCCCCTTATTATGCTCCAGCTTATGCTTTTGGCGGCGTTGTGCGTTCGGTGGAAGGTCTGGCGCGGGCGCTGGCGCGGCGCGGCCATGCCGTCACGGTTTTAACCACCGATGCGCTCGACCGGCAGGCGCGTTATGCCGGCCCTACCGAAGAAGTCCTGGACGGCGTGCGTGTGGTGCGCGCCCGCAATCTATCGCCCTGGCTGCGCGGGCGGCTGAATTTATCCACGCCGCCCGGTTTGCCGACGGCGGCGCGGCGGCTGCTGCCGGAAGCCGACGTTCTCCACTGCCACGAATTTCGCACGGTGGAAAACCTGCTGGTCACGCCCCTCGCGGCGCGCCTGGGCAGGCCGCTGGCGCTGTCTCCGCATGGCACGCTGGCCTTAAACACAGGCCGCAGCGGCTTTAAGGCCGCCTGGGACCGGCTCTTTAGCCCGGCAGCGGCGCGGCGCTTCGACCGGATCATCGGCCTGACGGCAGCGGAAGCGGCAGAAACGGAATCGCTGTGGGCAGCTTTTGGCGGGCAGGCGGGCGTCCGGGTTATCCCCAACGGCGTGGACCCGGATGAGTATGCCGACCTGCCGGGGCGCGCGGCTTTCCGTGAAAAATACGGCCTGGGGGATGCGCCGGTGTGCCTGTTTATGGGACGGCTGCACCCGCGCAAGGGTGTAGTGGCGCTGGTGGAAGCCTTCAGAGAGGCGAACATTTCGAGCGCGCGGCTGGTGATCGCCGGGCCGGACGAAGGCGCGCTGGCCGCCGTTCGACCTTTGCTGGATGGCCGCATAACGCTGACCGGCTATCTGGGCGGGCAGGAGCGGCTGGCGGCATTGGCGGCGGCGGACGTGCTGGCACTGCCTGCCGTTGGCGAAGGTCTGCCGATGGTGGTATTGGAAGCGATGGCGGCGGGCAGACCAGTGATCGTCTCGCCGGGCTGTTACCTGCCGGAAGCCGCCCAATACGGCGCGGGGCTGGAGGTAGAACCCGCCGTTGAGCCGCTGGCGGCGGCGCTGGAGGCGCTGCTTTGTAACGCCGACCTGCGGGCGCGTATGGGCGCGGCGGCGCAGGTGCTGGCGCGGACGCGCTTCGCCTGGGATAACATCGCCCGGCAGATGGAGACGGTCTACCAGGAGATGATCGAGGGCCGGGAAGCCTGACTCACCCGCCCTTCGATCACCACACACCGCGCCGGATTATTTCACCGGCTTGATGATATGTTCCTCGGTGTAAATGTGCAGCCGCACGGCGGCGAATAGGTCGCCATCCGCTCCGGCGGCCTGGCCGATTTCCGACGCGAACGACGCCCGCATAGCCTCCACGCTCTCGAACCACAGTTCCGCCGTGCCGTCATAGGGCAGCTCGCCGGTTATCTCCTGCTCCGGGATGGCGATGTTGATACGATAGTCAATCAGGCCAGGAAGCCGGGCGGAGATTTTGGTATGTTCCTCCACCCACCGCCGCGCGAATTCCTCCCTGCTCAGTTCCGGTTTGCGCTTGAGCAGCGCAATGAGTTTAATCATGGTTTGCCACCTTTTGTGTGTTGTAGCCGCATCTCATGGATAAACCAATTAGACTGTGCCTGCTCCTGAGTGGACAGCGGGCTTCAGCCTGCTGTCAGTGGGCTAAAGCCTCACTGTCTATCAGGCTCATTCTTTTCCGTTTATCCCTCAGTTCTTCAGCGCGCCCATCGTCAGGCCGCGCACGATATACCGCTGCAAAAAGATCACCACCAGCACGCCGGGCATGATCGTGATAACGCCCGCTGCCGCGATCTGCGCCCACAGGATGGTATGGCCGCCCGCCAGCGAACTGATGACCACCGTCATCGGTCGCACCGCCCGCCGTGTCATCAGCAGGGCGAACATAAACTCGTTCCAGGTAAACACAAACGTGAACAGGAAGGCCGTCACCAGCCCCGGCGTAATCAGCGGCAGCGTGATGCGCCAGAACGCGCCAAAGACGGTCGCGCCTTCGATGAGTGCCGCTTCCTCCAGTTCGACCGGCAGATCTTCGATAAAACCCTTCAACAGCCACACGGCGAACGGCACATTAAATACCGAATTGGCGATAATCAGCACCCAATGGGTATCGAGAATTTCAAGCTGGCGAAAAATGAGAAACAGCGGGATAGCCGAGGCCACCGGCGGGAACATGCGCGTTGAGATAATCCAGAACGAAAATTCGTCGCCGCCGAAGCGGAAACGCGCCAGGCTGTAGGCCGCCAGCGCCCCGATGCTCACGCTGATGAGCGCCGTCGTGAAGGCCACGATGGTCGTGTCGCGCACGCCCTGGAGGCCCTTGTTATCCCTCAGAATGGCAACGTAATTATCGAGATTCCACTGTTCAGCCGGCGGGATCAAAATCGGCGGCGTCGAAAAAATCTGGTCCTGTGTTTTGAAGGATGTGAGGAACATCCACATCACCGGGAATAGGAAGAAGATCAGCGCCACCATCAGGATGACACCCATGATGATGCGTAGATACAGCGGTTTCTTCTTTCTCATGGCTGCGCCTGCCTCTTTACTGCACCTCGCCGCCGCGCATCCGTTTTTGCACCACCAGAAAGACGCGCGCGATGACGATGATAACAATCAACTGGATGAATGCGATGGCCGCCGTGTAGCCCATGCTGAAGAAGCGGAAGCCGTTGAGATAGGTGTAAAAAGCAATCGTCTCGGTCGAACTGCCCGGCCCGCCGCCGGTCAGCAGGAACACCAGATCGAAGGTTTTGAACGTGTCCATCACCCGGATCAGCAGGCCGATCACAATCACCGGCAGCAGGATCGGGATTTTGATGCGCCAGAATGCACCCCAGTAACCGGCTCCATCCACTTCTGCCGCTTCCGTCAGTTCCACCGGGATTGATTCCAGGCCGGCCAGCGCCAGCAGCATCATAAACGGCGTCCACTGCCACACGTCGGTCATCATGATGGTCAGCAGCGCCGTTCGCGTGTCGGCCAGCCAGGGCGGCCCGGTGATAAACCCGCCTGAGATGGTTTTGATGAGATAGTTGAGCGGGCCAAAAGTGTCGTTGTAGATCACGCGGAACTGGAAGCCGGATACCACCGGCGCAATCATCACCGGCAGCAGCAGCGCCGTCAGCCACACCACCCGTGTGAAGCCGATCTCGCTTAGCAGCAGGGCCAGGCCAACACCCAGCACGAGCTGAATCGCCACGCCCACGACGACCAGCACCAATGTATTGCCCATCGCGTTCCAGAACCGCGCGTCCTGGAAGGCTTTGGCGAAGTTATCAAACCCGACGAATGACTCCGCCGGGGAAACGGTCAGCTCCAGCGAGGAAAACGCCAGCCCCAGCGTGCGTAACAGCGGATAAATGCTGATGGCGAGCAGCAGAACAAACGCAGGCAGCACAAAAGCAAAAGCAACCCTGCGCCGTGTAACACTGGATGAGAACATGGCAGCACAGCCTTTCGTTAGTTGCCCGGTTGCCAGATGCGCGAAGGGGGCAGGTGATACACCCGCCCCCACAGCATTATTTCCTGTGTAACCCGGCTTTATTTAACCAGGCCCAGCGCGCGGTAGCTTTCCAGCGCCTGCTTCCAGAAGGCGACCTGGGTATCGCGGCCCAGCCGGTCGGTGATTTCGTTCCAGGCGGCGGCTACAGCGTCCAGCGCCTCCTGCGCCGAAACTTCGCCGGCCAGGGCGCGGTTCACCTGGATGTCGAGCGCGTCCTGATACTGCGCCGCGCCGGGGATGAACAGGTCAGGATAACCGTCGGCCAGCGCCACCTGCAAACCGGCCAGGTACGCCTCGGCGTTTTCCTGGCCCATCAGCGGGGCGAAAGCTTCGGGATGGGTCAGATGCAGCGTGCGATACGGATCCAGGCCGGTCAGCGACGTGGACACGTTCTCCAGGCTGGTGTTGTAGGCGATGTGTTTGGCGACGCAGTAGGCGGCTTCCGGCACGTCGCTGTCGGCAGCCACGCCCACCACGCGGCCAACCGGCATCATCGAGCGGTGCGCCACTTCGCCACCCACCTCAAAGCCGGGGACGCGGCCCACACCCACATTGCCGACAATCTGCGAAATGCTGGGGTCGGCGGCTTTCTTCGGCACATCCGTCCACTGAACAACCATAGCAAGCTGGCTGCCGATGAAGGCGTCGCGCAGTTCGTCATAGCCGAAGTTCAGCACGTCCGGCGGCGCAAACTTGAGCGTATCAATCATGTTCTGAAGCGCGGCCACCGCCTCCGGCGAATTGATGCCAGGGTTCATCTGCTCATCGAACAGCATAACGCCGTTGCTGGCAGCGCGGTTGAGATACCAGGCATAGCTGAAACCACGCCGGCCAAATTCCGCCGTACCATAAAACGGCTGCGTCAGCACTTCGCCGGCCAGCGTTTCGCCCGCGTCACGGGTGAAAAATTCGGCCACTTCCAGCCATTCGCTCCAGGTTTCCGGCGGGCGCAGTTCGCGGCCATACTGTTCCATGAAGGCGGCTTTCTCGTCTTCATTGTTAAACAGGTCGGCGCGGTACATCATCACCAGCACGTCGCCGTCAATAGTGAGGGCGTAGGTCTGGCCGCCCCATTTATTGTACAGTTCGCGGAAGGGGGCCAGCACGTCGTCCATGTTGGGGTCCCACACGCTGGCCGGTTCGCGCGCCATCAGGTCATCCAGCGCCAGCAGATAACCATTGCCGGCGAAGTCGCCAATGTACGACGGGTAGAACGTCACCACGTCGAACGCGCCGCTGCCCGCCACGAATTCGGTTTTAAGCACCTGGTAAACGTCGGCGAACGGCACTTCGATGATCTCAACATTGATGCCCATCGCAGCAAAATCGTCGGCCCAGAACTGATACGGGGCGAGGTTATGGCCGGCATCCCCGACAACGGTCACAGTCACGCCGCCGAAGTCGCTGCACAGCTCATAATCCACCACATCTAGACGAGGGGGCGCATCCTGCGCCAGCGCCGGAAGGACCAGCAGTGCCAGGGCTGCTGCTAGGAAGAAGATTTTTTTCAACATCGTTTCTGCTCCTTAAAGTAATAGGTTTGATAAATGGTTAACGATGCGCGAAAAATACCGGCATCATCAGGGTGACGCTCTACTGCGGATAAATCCGTGTAGATTCTGCCGCATGTTTGCCCTTACCTTGCCTGTTTGGTCGAGGCGGCGGAGCTGCGATATGCGACACGGGCGCGTCCCGCCCGATTTTTGACTGTGTTGGCGCGCTGTTCGCTTGCTCAACACATCCCAAGTATACAGCAAAAAGGTGTGTAAAGCGCTCAATTAATCGGCCTCGCAGGGCAATTGCATATCATGCCAGGTTCGGAGCCATAAAGGGTTATGGTGGTTCGTAGGGGCGCCAG
>JAPKMO010000147.1 GCA_026645945.1 Anaerolineae bacterium | reverse complement strand
CCTGAACCTGCAAGGCATGAAGGCGCTGTGGGGGCGTAAAGTCAGCGACCTGGGTTTTGCTCAGTTTCTCAAAACGCTGGAGTGGGTGGCGTTCAAGCGCGGTAAACAGGTTGTATTCCTTGATCGTTTCGAGCGCACCACCGGCAAGTGTTGGGGTTGTGGTCATGAGCAGTCCGTCACCTTAGCGGAACGTACCTTCGTTTGTGTACATTGCGGCCTCTCGCTTGATCGGGACCACAATGCGGCTCTGAATATGCTTGAGGCGGGGCGTCGGCTCATACTGTCTCAGCCGGAAGCAGTCCCCGTGACAAACGCGGCATCCGGCGTTCACGGCAGTTTCTCCCATCCTTAGGGATGTGGGGAGTACGTCACAATCAGGTAAAATGAAAGTCTGCTGATTATGATTGATTAGGGAGGACGCGGGATGAAACGAGTGAGCGGCGCAGTATGGGTATTGGTCGTGCTGGCGGCGCTGCTGGCGCTGGTTCTCCCCATCCAGGCCGACTTCGGCACCAACTGGTCGGCGCAGTTTTACCCATCCAAAGACCTGACCGGAAACTGCCCCGCCGGAAGCACTTGCAGCCTGACCGGCATCAACGGCCTGAACTTTAACTGGGGGACGGGCGCGCCGGTCGTCAACGGCGTGAACGTGTTCCCCGCCGACCCGCAGTACACCAATAATTTTTCGGCGCGTTTTACGTCGTCGCAGGCGCTAACGCCCGGCACGTATAACTTCGTGGTATCGTCGGACGACGGCGTGCGGGTGTACATCAACGGGGCGCTGCGGCTGGACAAATGGGCAGATCGCCCGCTGACCACCGACACCTTCACCGAGGTCATCACAACCAGCCCGGTGCTTATCACGGTTGAATATTACGAAAGCATTGATAACGCCATCCTTCAGGTGCAGTGGTTCCTGGAGGGCGCGGCCACGCCCGGTTTTGGCACGCCGCTGGTCCCGCTCACGCCGCTGGCGACCGCCGTGCCGCCGCTGACGGTCGAAGTCCAGGGCGTGCGCGGGCTGTCCATCCGCACCGGCCCGTACCTGGGCGCTTCGTTCGTGGGGGTGGCCGTGCCGGGGACGGCCTACGCGCCCATCGCCCGCCGCGCCGATGAGGGCGGCCCGTACACGTGGTATCTCATCACCGCCGGGGACAAAACCGGCTGGGTATCCGGGCGCTATTTAAAGATCACCGGCGACCCCAACAGCGTGCCGGAGCAGGCCACCATCTTTGAGCAGATAGACGATGCGCCGTTTGTGGGCGTATATGCCGTGCCGCGCTCGGTGATGAACTTCCGCCGCCGTCCCAGCCAGCGTTCCGAACTGCTGGGGCAGATCGCCTGGGGCGAACAGTTGGAGCTGGTCGGGCGCACCGTCCAGGCCGGGAAAAATCACTGGTTCCAGGTGCGGTATAACGGGCAGGTGGGCTGGATTTACGCGCCGTTTGTGTCCGTTCAGGGGGACATCAACGCCGTGCCGATCCGGTGAGGCGGCGCACCCTACGCCAGCCCGCCGCAAAACCTACTCGTGCGCCTGCTGCTTGTAGCCCGCCCGTCGCTGGGGTAACATCACGCCTCAATTAGCGGAGTCGGGCGCGGGTTGGCTGCGCCCCGACGATTATTGCTTGCGGGGACGATAACATTGACTCACGCGCTTATCACCGGCGGGGCGGGCTTCATCGGCAGCCACCTGGCCGACCGGCTGCTGGCGGCAGGCCAGCAGGTAACGATCATTGACGACCTCAGCACCGGGCGTTTTGAGAACGTCGCCCACCTGGAAGGCCATCCCGGCTTTCATTATGCCATCGAAGATATTCGCAACATCCACGTTTTAGACCGGCTGGTCAGCGAATGTGACGTGATTTACCACCTGGCCGCCGCCGTCGGGGTGGAAAAAATCATCAGCCAGCCTATCGCTACCATCGAAATTAACGTCGGCGGTACGGAAGTGGTGTTAAAAACCGCCCGCCGCTACCGTAAAAAAGTGCTGATCGCCTCGACTTCGGAGATTTACGGCAAGGGCGCGCGTTTCCCCTTCTCCGAGGAGGACGACCGGCTGATGGGGCCGACCACCCGCAGCCGGTGGAGCTACGCCGCCTCGAAAGCGATTGACGAATTTTTAGCCCTGGCATACCATAAAGAGGTTGGCCTGCCGGTGGTGATTATGCGGTTTTTTAACACCGTCGGCCCGCGCCAGACTGGGCAGTACGGCATGGTGCTGCCGCGTTTTGTGCGCTGGGCGCTGGCGAACGAGCCGATTCGCGTCTACGGCGACGGCCAGCAGACGCGCTGTTTTTGCAACGTGCGCGACGTGGTGGCGGCAGTTCACGCCCTGGCCGAAGCGCCCCAGGCCGCCGGGCAGGTTTTTAACATCGGCAGCCAGGAGGAAATCAGCATCCTGGCGCTGGCGGAACGCATCAGAACGCGCGCCGGCAGCCGGTCGGACATTCAGTTCGTGCCTTACGATGATGCCTACGAGGCCGGTTTTGAAGATTTCCGGCGGCGTGTGCCGGGTCTGGACAAAATCCGGGCGGCGATAGAATGGCAGCCGACCATCACGCTCGACCAGACAATTGATGAGATTGTGACTTATTACCGGGAGGAAATGAAAAATGGCCGAAATTAGCCGGAAGGAACTGGTACTGTCGCTCATTCAGGCCGGGCCAAACCCGCGCCTGGCCGGAGTAGACCTGAGCGCGCTCGACATGACTCGCCTGAGCATGGAAGGCGGCAACCTGCGCGGTGCGAATATGCAGGCTTCTACCTGCCGCGAAACCATCCTGCGCGGCGCAAATATGACCGGCGTGGACTGCTCGGCGGCGCAGATGCCGTTCGCCGACTTCTTCGACGCGACCCTGCTGGGCATCAACTTCACCGGTGCGAACTTGCAGGGTGTCCGTCTGGAACAGGCCAACCTGCAAAATGCGGTCTTGAACGGCGCAAACCTCCTGAACGCCAACATGAAAGGCGCGAATGTCAACGGCGTCAAATTTGACGAAAAGACCACCTGGCCGGATGGGAAAAAAGGCAGCCAGGGCAACCCGGCCAACTACACCAAGTAACCGCCGGACGCAGGACGTGACGCGCGAAACAGCAGCGGGACGCCGGCTGGCCGCCTGGTGTTTTGGGCTTGCATCGGCGCTGATGGCGCTGCTGGGGGCGTGCGCTTCGGTCGCGCCGCCGCGTTCGTCCGCCCCGGTGGCGGCTTCTTCCACGCCGGCTGCTGCAACGGCTGAGCCGACCCTTCTGCTGTCTGCCACCCCTACGCTGCCCCCCACCGGCGCGCCGTTCGTCTGGCCGACGCTGCCGCCCAGCCCGACGCCGGCCTGTCCCGGCGCGCCCCGCACCCGGTTGATCGTGCTGGAACGTGGGCGCGTACTGCCCGACGACCCGCTGCCGGTGCGCCTGCGCGAAGGGCCGGGACTGGACAAACGTATCATCGAGCTGATACCGATTCGCGCGGTTTTTTACGTGCTGGACGGGCCGATCTGCAACGGGGGTTACAGTTGGTTTAAAGTGCGCTACCAGGACATGGAAGGCTGGCTGGCCGAAGGCCGCCTTCAGGATGGCGCGGTCAGCTACTTTGTCGAGCCTTATCTGCCCGGCTGATCTACCTGATAAGCGAACAGCGCCGTCAGATAAGCCACCACCGGGACGGCCAGCGCCGGCGCGCCCAGCCAGCCGATGCACGGTATCACGAAAAACAGCCCGAAAATCAGGTTGGCGGCCAGCATCATCAGCATCCACTGGAGCGTCAGCCCTGGGCGGCGGCGCAGCGTGTTGAACAGGTCGCCGAACTGGAAAAACGCCACGATGGTATGTTCGTCGGCGTAACGCGCCAGCCCCAGCGCCAGCATCGGCCAGGCGGCCAGGTTGTACAGCAGCAGCGCCGGCCCCAGGCAGCACAACGCCAGCAGCCCCGCCGTCCCGCCCAGCAGTCGGCTGTCGAAAAAATTGAGCGTGAGCAGGCAGCAGCTTACTAGGATATTCGGCAGATTGTACACCAGCGCCGCCGCCAGCACGTTGCCGCCCTTGCCGATTTTGGCGCTGTAGTCGTCCCAGCGCGGCAGCGGGTAACGCCGGCGGTTGTTCAGGTTATGAATCAAATCCACCAGATACCCCATCACCGCCGCCCAGGCCAGCAGGCCAACCAGCAGCAGCGGCAGGGTGATCGTCCCGATAAACCCCAGCACGGCCAGGATAATCAGTTTGCCCCCAACCGCCGGGTCTTCAAAGGCATATGTCAGCGCGCGCCCGATGTTCACAGCCCCGCCCTCCCCAACACGACCGGGTAGAATTATGCCCGGCGCGCCAGTTTTCGACAAGGCACGCTGCCGCGCCTACGCATCTCCCAGAATCCGCCGGTAGAGCGCGACCAGTTTTTTTTCTTCCTGCTCCCAGTTCAGCACTTCGCGCGCTTTGGCGGCATTTTCCCGGTAACGGGCCAGGTTTTCCGGCTGCAAAATCGTCTGGATGGCATCGGCGATGCTGCGCGGGTCGGTCGGGTCGCAGCTTACGCCCAGGCCGTACCGGCGCGCCAGCCGTCCCACTTCCTGCGTCGTCCCGTACACCAGCGGCACGCCGGCGGCCACCGCCTCAAAAAACTTGTTGGGCAGCGCAAGCTGGTAATTCGGCGAATCCGGCGCGAACAACAAAGTCGCGCAGTCGGCCTGCGCCAGCGTGGGGGATACGCTGTTCACCGGGACGGGCGGCACGATGACGAGCCGGTCGCCCACGCCCAGGCGCGCGGCCTGTTCCAGCAGCGCGGCCTTCAGCGGTCCGTCGCCGATCAAAATCAGGGCGATTTCGTCCGGCAGGTGCGCCAGCGATTCGACCAGTTCGGGCAGGTGGCGTCCTAAACTCAGCGCGCCGGTATGGGCAACGATTTTTCGTCCGCCAGTGGAAAAAACAACCGGCGGCCCGGCATGGCGCAGGTCAACCGCGTTTTGCAGGACGATGGGGCGCGGGATGCCCAGGGTTTGCGCCAGCCGGTCGGCTATCGGCTCGCTGACGGTGATAACCGCCGCCGCCCGCCGCGCCAGCGGTTTTTCCAGCGGGCGTAAAAGCTGCATCAGATCGTTGAGCGCGAACCGGCTGCCGATCTTCTGGTCGAAATACAGCTCGTGCGAATCGTACACCACCGGACGCCGGCGGATTCCGGCCAGGCTGACCAGCAGCAGTTCCAAAAAATCGTGGGCATGGTAAACCCGCCCCTTCAGGCGGCGAAGCTGCACCGGCATGAGAACCAGCGAGGCCAGCAGGCGCAGCCGCCGCCCGGTTTTGCCCGGCAGGGCGCGGCACAGCAGCCGGGGCGCCACGCGCACCACCATGAATCCGTCCATCTGCTCGACCGGCGGGGGCAGCGGCCCAGCCAGCGACATGCCCACAACGACTACGCGCCACCCCTGCGCCGCCAGCGTGGCGGCCTCTTTACGCACGCGGCCATCGCTGCGAACGTCGTTATGCACCAGCATAACTATATCGGCCTTCATCTGGGCGGTTCTCCTGGTACATCAACAAGATGAGAATGCCCGCATCCAACAGTAGGCTTAAGCCCACTGTTAGCACACAGGTTAGGCCGGTAGAGCGCGGTCAGCTTTTTTTCTTCCTGTTCCCAGTTCAGAGTTTCCCGCGCCTTGAGCGCGTTTTCCCGGAAGCGGGCGTTGGTTTTTGGCTCCAGCACCTTCAAAACTGCCCCGGCGATGCTGCGCGGGTCGTCGGGGTCGCACACTACACCCAGATCATATTCCCGCGCCAGCCGCTCCACCTCTGGAATCGGGCTGTAGACCAGCGGCAGCCCGGCGGCCACCGCCTCGAAAAACTTGTTGGGCAAGGCGAAGTAGGTATTAGGAACATGCGGCGTCGGCAGCACAGCGGCGCAGCCGGCCTGCGCGATGGTGGGCGCGATGTCCATCATCGGAATCGGCGGCACAAACAGCAGCCGGTCGCTGATGCCCAGCGCGCACGCCTGCCCCTCAAGCGCCGGGCGCAGCGGCCCGTCCCCCAGCAGCGCCAGCGCCACATCCGGCGGCAGATGCGCCAGCGCCGCCACCAGTTCCATCAGATGACGCCTAATGAACAAGCTGCCGGTATGCACGAACCAGCGCCGCCCGTCCGCCGGGAAGATAGCGCGCGCCGTCCCGGTCTGGCGAATATCAACGGCGTTCAGCACCAGCGCCGGTTGGGGTATCCGCAGCTTGTTCGCCATCCGTTGGGCAATCGGCTGGCTGACTGTGATAACCGCCGCCGCCCGCCGTGCCAGCATTCCTTCCAGCGGGCGCAGGGCATACAGCGGGTATTTGAGCGGGTAATGCACGCCTTTCGGCCAGCGGTCGAAAAACAGCTCGCGCGAATCGTAAACGACAGGCCGCCGCCAGATGCCCGCCAGGGCGACCATCAGCAGGCCGGTAAAATCGTTGGCCTGGTAAACCCGCGCCCGCGTCCGGCGCAGCTGCAAGGCGGCGCGCGGCACGGCCAGCGCCAGGCGCAGCAGTTTTCCCCATGTGCCGGGCAGGCGTTTCGCCAGCAGGCGCGTTTTAACGCGGATGATCTGATAACCGTCGCGGGTTTCGACCGCCGGCAGGTCTTCGCCGCCGATGGTCACGCCCACCAGCGCCACCCGCCAGCCCGCCGCCGCCAGACTCGCGGCCTGTTTGAACGAACGGCCATCATTGGTCAGGCTGTTGTGCGCGAACATGCAAATATCGAAGGGTGGGGTCATAAAGGCGGCCTCATCGCGTGGGTTTTGCAGATTTACTGTAACTGCCAGCCCTCTACACCGGCTCGATGCGGTCGGGGGCAGTCTGGCGGTAGCGCCTGCCGCACTCGGCGCAGGCGGCTTCGCCGTCGTCGAAAATCAGTCGTGCGCCGCATTCGCATACCCAGCCGGCCAGCCGCGCCGGGACGCCCAGCATCAGCGCGTAGGCCGGCACATCCCGCGTGACGACCGCTCCCGCCGCCACGAATGCCCACGCGCCGATGGTCACGCCGCAGACGACCGTCGCGTTGGCTCCGATGGTCGCGCCGCGCCGCACCAGCGTTTTTTCGTAACCGGCTGTTCCGCGCGGGTAAGCCGAACGCGGCCTGCCGACGTTGGTAAAAACCATGCTCGGCCCGCAGAACACGTCATCCTCTAAAATCACGCCCTCGTAAATCGAGACGTTGTTCTGAATTTTAACGCCTCTGCCGATGGTGACATGGTTGGCGACAAATACGTTCTGCCCCAGCGAACAGGCTTCGCCGATGACCGCGCCCGGCATGACGTGGCAGAAATGCCAGATTTTCGTGCCGCGCCCGATGACCGCGCCTTCGTCCACATAGGCCGATTCGTGAACCGTGTAATCGGCAGCTTCAGCCATAATGTCCCTCAGCGGTTCAGCAGCGGGTGGCAGGAAGCCGCCTCGCCGGACGTTACGTCGGCGTGGCGAATCTGGTATACCAGCTCGATTGATGGGCGCGCGTCGGCCACGCCGAAGCCCTGCCCGGCCAGAATGCGTTCATACGACAGCGTGTGCAGCCCGGTGAACTGTTCCGACAGTTCGATAGACTCCCCATCCAGCGAAATCGTCCGGGTGGCGAACACGCCCGCCGCCACCGACTCCGGCGGCAGATCGTTAACATCCACCGATAGATACCAGCGCGCCCGCGCTTTTTCCATCTCCAGCACCCCGGCCATTTTGTCCGGCTGGCGCAGATGCACCTCGCTGTGTTCCACCGGCCCGAACAGCCACAGCAGCAGGTCGAACAGGTGAATGCCGATATTGACGGCCAGCCCGCCCGATTTTTCCTCGTCACCCTTCCAGGACACGTGATACCACGCCCCGCGCCGGGTGACATAGGTCATCACCACGTCCAGCCGCCCATCGGCCTGCGCAACCCGCTCCTTGAGCGCCAGCGCCAGCGGCGTAAGGCGAAGCTGCAAGATGGTATAGACCCGTTTGCCGGTTTTTTGCTCCATATCGGTCAGCGGGTCAAGATTCCAGGGGTTGATGACCAGCGGTTTTTCGCAGATGGCGTGCGCGCCCACCCCCAACGCCAGCCGGATATGCGTATCGTGCAGGTAGTTCGGCGAGCAGATGCTCACATAATCTACTGGCACGGCGTTCGGCAGGTGCAGTTTGTTCAGGTGGCGCTCGAAGCGTTCAAACTGGGTGAAAAACCGGGCGTTGGGGAAGTAGCTGTCCAGGATGCCGACCGAGTCGTGCGTGTCCAGCGCGGCGACCAGTTCCCCGCCCACGTCTTTAATGGCTTTTAAATGGCGCGGCGCGACAAAACCGGCAGCGCCGATGAGGGCAAAATTGAGCGTCATAAAAACAAACCTTATTGGTTACGCAGCCTGAAACGAGTGGTTATTGTATCACCTGCGCCCAGTTTTATCCACGTTTGGTCGGCGTCCGCCTCATGTTCTCCTCCTCCCCTCAGGGGACATACATCCTCATTCGGGTCGCCAAATTTGGAGAGGGAGCTTAATGCAACCTTTACATCCTCTTTCTCCGCGCGCGGCGACCGAAGGAAGTCCCTTCAGAGAGGAAAGGTGGCCGGGGGGATAGGGGTTAACGTGACGCAAAATTACAGTTTGATACGTTGGCCCTGCCTCCCCCAACTCCCTATTGACAGCCGCAGCCGCTGCATTATAATCAATTCTGAATAGTCAGTTTTGAATAGTCAGGATTGAACGGGATGGATCGAGAACTGCTGCTGCTGGGGCTGCTGCGCCGCGAGGATATGCACGGCTACCAGCTTACCGAGTTCATCAACCGCAACCTGGCCTCCTGCGTGGACTTAAAAAAACCGACCGCCTACTATCTGCTGGATAAAATGGTCGAAGCCGGCTGGATCACGCGCTCCGAGGAGCAGGAGGGCAGCCGCCCGCCGCGCCACGTTTACCAGATCACGCCGGAAGGTGAGGCGGCCTTTCAACGCCTGCTGCGGGAAAACCTGTCCACGCACCATCCGGCGCGTTTTACCGACGACATCGGCCTGGCGCTGCTGGATGCCCTGCCGGCGGACGAAGCGCGCGCGCTGCTGGAACGCCGCCGCGAGGCCCTGGCCGCCGAATTGGAGCAGGCCCGCGCCATTCCGCCCCATTCGGGAACATGGCAGTATGTGATTGACCATCTGGTTTCGCACCTGGCCGCCGAACTCTCGTGGCTGGATGGCATCCTACGCCGGCTGGCGGAGGGCGGAACATCGGGAGAATAAAATAGGTTACTGTGATTGCTAGTCACCTCCCCTCCCCAAATCTTGGGAGTGGGGAAGGTTCACAGCGGAACTAGCAATTAAGTATCTATCCGTAAACCGATTGATCTGACAGCAGAACAGTGGGCTTAAGCCCACTGTCTGGTGGATGGAGGGAAAATACCATGCATAACAGAATTCGTCTCGCAGCCGCGCTGGCCGTTCTGCTGCTGGCGCTGCTGGCCGTTGGCGCCGCGCTGGCGCAGGATGCGACAGCCCCCGCCCAGGACGCCAGTTCTGGCCTGATTCTCGGCCTACGACATCTGCATTCGTTCGTGCGCTGGCTGGTCGTCATCGTGACCGTGATCGTCCTGGGCAAGCTGGGGTTGGGTCTGGCGC
>JAPKMO010000146.1 GCA_026645945.1 Anaerolineae bacterium | reverse complement strand
GCGTAATCCAGCGGCGCCGCCTCCGCCGTATAAAACACCAGCGCCGCTTCATAACACCCAATCGCCCGCTTCAGATTGACCGCCCGCGCCTCCAGCCCCGCCAGCTCGCTGTAGGCATTCCCCAGGTTGTTCTGCGTCATCGCGTAATCCAGCGGCGCCGCCTCCGCCGTATAAAACACCAGCGCCGCTTCATAACACCCGATCGCCCGCTTCAGATTCTCGCGGCGGCTGCCGGTCGGGAGTTGCGAGTACAAAAGACCCAAGCTGTTCTGCACTGCCCCCCGCAAGTAGGCATCTTCAACTCCTTCCAGCGCGTCCGCCGCCCTTTCCAGCCAGGCCTGCATCCGCTCGAACTGGCCGCGATTGGCGAGAAAGTTTGAACAGGCATTGTATAACCAGAAGGCTTTTTCGGGCTGGCCGCTCCGCATGGCCCAATCGAAGGCCGCCGCCAGGTTGTCGCTTTCCACCGCCAGCCCCAGGTAGTCCTGGGTTTTGTCGTGCCGCTGCGCCAGCGCATAATAATAGTCATAGTGGGCCGGGTTGGCGCTTTCGTCCGGCTCCAGCACAGCTTCGGCCAGCAGGTCGGGCGTGTAACGTTTGCGGTCAGGCTGGAGCAGGTTCCAGCGCCGCAGCGCACCCAGGCTGGGGCTGCCCGCGCCGGTCAGGGCCTCCGCCGCCGCTTCGGTGAAGCCGCCCCGGCACACCAGCAGCCGCTTGAAGTCCGCCACCACGCCCGCCCCGGCGCTGTTTTCAATCTGGCGCAGGGTGCTGTGCAGCACGTCTTCCAGGACGGCCTGCATGTCCTCGCCGGTGTGGGCTTCCAGCATCTTCAGCACGACGTTCAGGCTGTTTTCCGCCAGCCAGCCAACGGCATATTTCATCAGGCGCGGGTGGTAATGCGCTTTTTCGGCAAATTCGCGCTCCCGCCCCTGCATCAGCGCCTCATAACCCTGGGCTTTCGCCATATCGCGCGCGACCTGTTCGGCGGCCTCTGGCGACAGGCGTTCCAGCGGATAAGCGCGGTTGAAGTGGCGGCACTCGCGCCACTGTTCGCGGCTGGTCATCACCGCGCGCGCCCCGCCGCCGGTGGAGTAGTGTTCCAGCCGCCGGGCGATGGCGGCCCGCTCCGCCGCCGGCACGCCTTCGGCGTTGTCCAGCACCAGCAGAACGCGCGCCCCGGCCAGCGCCGCCCAGACCGCATCCGGCGGGTCGGTCGGCGGCAGGTTTAAATGCTGGCGCAGGGCGGCGGTCAGGTCGTCTTCGGTGGTTTTATCGTTCAGGCGCAGCCACAGCACGCCGCCGGTGAACTCGGCAGCCGTCACCGCCAGCTCGACCGCCAGGCGGGTTTTGCCGGTTCCGCCGGTGGCCGTCAGCACCACCAGCCGCCGGCCTTCTTCCAGCAGCAGGCGTTTAACTTCCCGCAGGTCGGCCTCGCGCCCGCTCATCGGTACGTCCAGGTCGCCGTAGGGGAACGTCCCCGTGATGCGCGTTTCGGCACGCGCGGCGGGGTCGTCCGGGCGCAGGACGCGCCGCTCCCGGATGGCCGCGATCAGCGTTTTCATACCCCGGTCGAAATCGCTCGACAGGTCTACGTACTGCTCCGTCTTCAGCCGCCAGGGGAAGGCTTTCGCCTCAACCGGCGCGACGAGCGCCACGTACAGGCGGCGGTCAGGCTGGTTGAGGAAGTGCCACCATTCCGCCTCGCAGTTGGCGTTGGCGGCGCTCTCCGGCGAAAGCACAAACACGCAGTACGGGCGAGCGTGCAGCGCCGCCTGAATTTCGAGATTCCAATTATCGCCGCCGGTGATGTCCAGATGGTCAACCCAGGCATCCAGTCCCGCGCCTTCCAGGGCATTGTGCAGCCGCGTCACAACCGCGTCGTCGCCGGTCGCGTGCGAAATGAAAATAAGTTCGCCGGTCATGTGGTGGTGTCCCCCTGCTGCCGCCGGTCTTATCGCTCTGGTGTCTATTGTATCGTAAAACGGGTTTAATTTCGCCGTTTTGGCGGCGGTGGGGTATAAATAAACCCGACTCGAAAACGCCTGATATTCAGGTTTTACAATTTTCGCCAGAAGGAAGCGCCCTTATGCCTGCATCGCACCTGGAACAGGAAATCAACGAACAGCCGGACGTGCTGCGCCGGCTGCTGGATGAAGAAGCCGCCGCCGTCCGGCATTTCGCGGACGCCATCCGGCGCTTCGACCCGGCTTTCGTCTGCATCGCGGCGCGCGGCACGTCGGACAACGCCGCCCGCTATGCCCAGTATGCGCTCGGCATCCTGGCGCGGATGCCGGTGGCCCTGGCCGCACCGTCCATCCACACGCTCTACGAAGCCCCGCCGAATCTATCCCGCGCGCTGGTGATCGGCATCTCGCAGTCCGGGCAGGGGCTGGATGTCACGCGCGTGGTGCAGGACGCCCGCGCCCAGGGCGCGCTGACGATCAGCATCACCAATGACGCTGCTTCGCCGCTGGCGCTGGCCGCCGAACATCATCTGTACCTGCACGCCGGCGATGAAATCAGCGTGGCCGCCACCAAAACCTACACCGCCGAACTGGCCGCCGTCGCCATGCTGGCCGCCGCGCTCACCGGCTCCGAGTCGCTGAATGCCGACCTGCGCGCCCTGCCCGATCAGATCGGCGAGACGCTGGCGCTGGCGGCAGGCATCGCCGCCTGGGCGGAACGCTACCGCTACATGAGCCGGTTTGTCACCATCGGGCGCGGCTATAACTACTGCACCGCCTTTGAGATCAGCCTCAAGGTCAAGGAACTGTGTTACGTCACCGGTGACGGTTACAGCGAGGCGGACTTCCTGCACGGGCCAATCGCCCAGGTGCAGGTCGGTTTCCCGGTTATTGTGGTTGCGCCGGCCGGTAAAACCCTGCCCGCCATGCTGGATTTTCTGGCGAAAGTCGGAGAACGGCAGCCGGAAGTGCTGGTCATCTCCAACGACGAGGCCGCTTTTGAAAGCGCCCGCCAGCGGATGCCCCTGCCCCGCCACCTGCCGGAATGGTTATCCCCCATTGCGGCGGTCATCCCCGGCCAGGTGTTCGCCATGCGGCTCGCCCAGGCCAAAGGCCACCCGGTAGATCGTCCGCACGGCCTTAGCAAAGTGACGATCACCCGATGAACGCGGCTCGTCTGGCCGTCGGGGTGGACATCGGCGGCACAAAAATCGCCTTTGTCCTGGTCAACTATGAGGGTGACGTGCTGGCCGAAAACCGCCTGCCCACCCTGCCCGAAGAAGGCGCGCCGGCGGTGCTTGACCGCATCGCCGCCGGCATCCAGGATCTCCTCGCCCAGGCAGGCCGCCCGGTAGACGGCATCGGCGTCGGCTGTCCAGGTTACGTCAACCCGCACACCGGCGTCTGCCATCGCGCCGTCAATCTGGACTGGACGGACGTGCCGCTGCGCGACGACCTGCTGCGCCGGCTGGCGACTGATCTGCCGGTAGCCGTTCACCGGGATACCAACGCCGGCGCGGTCGGCGAGTGGATGTTCGGCGCGGGGCGCGGCCAACCCGATTTTGTGTATGCCGCCATCGGGACGGGCATGGGTTTCGGCGCGATAGCCGGTGGGCGTTTGCTGCTCGGCAGGGGCTTTCAGGCGATGGAATTCGGTCACGTCAGTTTTGACCCGCAGGGCCGCCCGTGCCGCTGCGGGCTGCGCGGCTGCGCCGAGGCGTATGTGTCCGGCGTTGGCCTGCTGGCCGGTTATCACGAACACCGCGCCGATTTTCCGGCCAGTCCCCTGGCATTGATGGCCGATGTGACCGTCGGCGATATTTTATCCGCCGCAGGGCGTGGTGATACCCTGGCGCTTTGCCTGCTGGATGAAGCGTCCGACAGGCTGGCAGCGGCGCTGGCCTGCTGTGTCGGCATGACCGACCCCGGCCTGTTTATCATCGGCGGTGGCCTGGGGCTGGCGCTTTACGACCGCCTGATGCCCGGCCTAGAAGAGCGGGTGCGCGCCCGCACGCTGCCGGTCACGCACAGCCACCTGCGATTCGCGCGCTCTCAAGTTACCAGCAGTGCCGCCGGCGCGGCAGCCCTGGTGTGGATGAACGCCTGATAATACTGTCCTGTATAAGCTTATGGATAAACCAATTAGACTGTGCCTGATCCTGAGTGGACAGTGAGCTTCAGCCCGTCGCCAGTAGGTTAAAGCCTCACTGTCTATCAGGCGCATTCTTTCCCGTTTACCCATTAGAAGCCGGTTAAAATGCGCGGCTTTCATCCGCCAGGCGTGGTATGCTGATTTTTCACCATCCATACTTGAGCGCGGGTTCTATGTTAAAACCGATTGTGATCATCCTGCTGGTGATGATGAGTTTTTGGCCCGCCGCCGCGCAGCCGGAACAGCTGGACTTGAGGCTGCTGTCCCTGCCAGTCGCCGACGAACCCGGCCCGGCAACCTGGCTGCTCGGCCAGCCCTACGGCAATACCACCGGCGCTTACAACTTCGGCACGCAGTGGTACGGCGCCGGCCAGGGGCTGCATTTCGGGGTTGACCTTTCTATGCCCTGCGGCACGCCGCTGCTGGCAATGGCTGATGGCATTGTGCGTTTTGTGGACGATTTCAGCTTCGGTTCAAGACCGCATAACCTGCTCATCGAATACCCCGAAGCGGGCGTCATCGCGCTTTACGGCCATCTCAACACAACTGCGCCAGTTATCGCCGGGCAGTCGGTGACGCGCGGCCAGGTGGTCGGTTTTTCCGGCGACCCGGATGCCACCTGCGACTCCCGCCCGCATTTACACCTGGAAATCCGCTCATTAAACTATCGCACCACCTACAACCCTGTGAACCACATCGCCACGAACTGGCATAATCTGGCGGTGGTCGGCAGTTTCGGCTATCCGCTGTTCCAGGGCGATATGGACAACGCGCGCCGCTGGATGAGCCTGGAAGACCAACCCGATGTCAGCTTTGGCGGTGTGCGCCTGAATGCCTACACCGCGCCGTTCCCGCCGCCAAACGCGCTGCGCCCGCCGCCCAATCCGCCGCTGGCGCGCCCGGCTTCGCCCCTATCCGACGGAGTCATCTGGCGCACGCGCCAGGTTGGTTTCGACCGCTGCTGCTGGATGCGCTGGTGGCATCCAACCGACCCGGCGCGGTTTTACGTCATTGACGGGACACCGGGGCAGCGCGCCAATCTGCTTCTGTGGTCGGCGGAAACCGGCGCGCCCAAAGTGCTGGTGGGGCAGGCACCACCCCCATACTATTCCCCCGACGGCACACACGAAATCATCAACAACGGCGGACAGGTCACAATCCGCCGGCTGAGCGATGGCGCGACCTGGACAGTCATGACCGGCGGCCCCACGCCCGCCGTCAGCGCGGACAATGCGCGGCTCATCTGGACGGTCAGCCGGGCTTCCGCCGTACCAGGCCAACCATCTCCTCCGGCTTCCGTCTATGTCAGCGATCTTTCCGGCGCAAATACGCGGGAAATCATCTCCCAGCCCGGTGTTTCAGCCCAATGGCTCGATGCCACGCACCTGCTGATCGTCACGCCAGGAGCGGGGCGCACCGTGACGCTGGCCGTTTACGATACGCTGACCGATACCGGCTACACGCTCGGCACGTGGCGCTGGATGCGCGGCCTGAGCGTTGCGCCCGGCGGCGGCAGGCTGCTGTTTTATCTCACCTACCAGACTGACCCTGCCGAAAGCGGCATTTACACCATCGAGACACACCCCGAAGCGCAGGTGGTGAAGTTAAACTGGTTCGGCGGGTGGCGCTGGCGGGACGCCGACAGCGTGTATTACATCCCCCTCGATACAGCCGCGCCGCAGACGCTCCGTTATTATGAAATTCCGTCCGGCAGAGATACCGTTTTAACCGACCCGGCGCAGCTTCCCTTCACGGTGATGAACGGTGACTGGTCGGTTTCGGCAGATGGCAGAAGCATTCTCTTCCAGAACGCTGCCGATCAAAACCTATGGCTGCTGGAAATGCAGCCATAGGCGAACAGCTGTTATCGGTCGTTTTACAGCTTAAACGGTTTCGATGCGGCCATCCGGCGCGATTCGTTTTACGCCCTGCCCTTCATACGCGGCAGCCAGCAGGTCGGTTTCGATAATCTCCAACGGTTTCATGATGCGTGCCGTGCCGTTTTTAAGGGCGTTTTGTACCCCCGCCGGCGGATAGCTGGTAAAAGGTTCCAGCGCACAGTTGTAAGTGCGGCCATACCAAGGGTAATCATTGTGACCACCGTAGACCTGCCACATCCACAGATATTTAAAGAGGCTGCTGTCCCACGCCATACCGATCCCAACGCCCATCTGCTGGTTCGTCAGGCCGTACCAGCCCTCGCTTAACTCCTTAAAAAACACCACGTCCACCGACCGGGTAGACCGGGGCAGCACCTTTGTAATATCCTGTAACTGCCCTGTCCGGCGATTTTTTACCATCGGGAAATCGTAATCCCCGCCGGTTTCCCACAAACCGTTGGGATGGAAGGCCAGCACTTCCACTTTTTTCGCCGGCGTCTGAACGATGCAGCTTTCGTCCATGAAAGGCGCGCCGAACGCAGGGTGATGCCCCCACATAATGGCGAACTCACCCTCGGATTCATTCGTCAGCTTTTCGTGCATAAACAACACCGCCGCGCCGCGTTTGAGGGTCATCGTCCGTTCCAACGCCAGCGGCGAACGATACAGGCGCGTTTTAACTTTTACGCTGGCCTGCTCCGGCGTATCCTCAACGATCTGCGCTTCAAACGGCAGCAGCGAAACCTCGCCATGCAGCCCTTGATATGTTCCCATGTATGGCTCGGACGCCCAGCCTGCCGAGGGCAGAACTTCCTGCCAGCCCCCATAATAATAATCGTGGAAAGTGCCTTCCGGCAGGGCGCTGGTGGCAACGAACGGCTTCTGCATCGGTATGGGCGACTGCCACAAAAAGTCAAGGTCGCGCGGTTTGTAGGTGAACTCAAAAATATCCGCGCCTTTATCCAGCAGAACCCCCACGCGCAGCAGTTCGTTTTCTAAATAAGCGATTCGCATTCCCTTATAGGTGTAATCCAGGCTGACGCGGCAGCCCTGTTTTCTTCCAAAGGTGTACATTCAGTCAGTCCTTTCTATTGAAATCAGGATGGGCGCTTCGGCACGATTAAATCCAGAATCTTCGACGTGCGCTGGCTGATGCTGGCGCGCCACATATCCAGCCCGACGGCCAGAACGATAATCCCACCCAGGGTAATATCCTGCCAGGCCGCCGGGACGATATTCAGATTAAGGCCGTTCTGAACCACCGCCACTGTCAGCGCCCCAAACAGCGTCGAAATGATGTTTCCGTGTCCTCCGGCTAGGCTCGCCCCGCCGATCACCGCCGCCGCGATAGCTTGCAGCTCCGTGCCGACGCCATAATTAGGCGAGCCAGAATTAAGCCGCGCCATCGTTAATACGCCCGCCAGCGCCGACATCGTGCCAGCCAGGATGAATGTCATCAGCCGCGTCTGGTTAACCCGCACGCCGGAAAGACGCGCCGCCGACTCGTTGCCGCCAACCGCATAAATAGCCCGGCCAGCGATGGTATAACGCAAAAAGATAAATATTATGCCATACAACACCACGACATAAATTAACGGCAGCGGCAGCCCCAGGAAATTACCGTAAAAAATAGGTTCCAGGTCAGGAGAAACCGACATGATGGGCGTTCCACCGGTGATGAGGAAAGCCAGACCGCGTATGACGCCCATCATCGCCAGCGTGACGATAAAAGCCGGGATGCGCCCGTAAGTGCTTAAAAAGCCGTTCACAAGCCCCAGCCCGGCGCCCAGCAGCAGCACCAGAACAACTCCTAACCAGACAGGAAAATTATTATTTTTAATCAGAATAGCCCCCACGCAGGCCGTAAGGGCCACAATCGCCCCCGGCGATAGATCAATCCCCCCCGCCAGAATCACCAGCGTGGAACCAATGGCCGCAATCGCCACGCTGCTTACCTGTAACATGACGTTCGACAGGTTCTGCCCCGTCAAAAAGCGATTCGTGGTGAGGCTGACGATAATCACCGCCAGCAGCAGCGCGAACAGCGGCCCGATAACCTGGGAGCGAAAAATCCTTGAAACACCGTTCATAATGGTCAGCGTCCTGATTTTATTTAACTGTTCTGAGACCGTCCGATCACCATCGAAATCTTCCGTGCCGTCTCAACCACCTGGCGGCGCAAATCACTGCCCGCCAGATCGTCAGGCATTCGCTGGCTTGGCCCTGTCACGCTGATAGCGGCAATCACCCTGCCATCCGGCCCAAAAACCGGCGCGGCGATACATCGGATGCCGGGTTCGTGTTCCTCACGGTCGAGAGCAAAACCATCGCGCCGGATGGCCGCCAGTTCGGCCATCAGCATATCCACATCGGTGATCGTGGTTTCGGTGAAGTGTGGGATCGTCTGGGTTTTGAACCAGCTTTCCACCTGTTCAGGCGGCTCGAACGCCAGGAGAACTTTGCCCAACCCGGTACAGGACAGCGGCGCTGTACCCCCCGCGCGCGACATCATCTCCAACCCCTGTTCGCCGCCCAGTTTATCCAGGTACAGCAGCCGCATCTGGTCTTCATCCAGCACCGCCAGATGCACGGTTTCGCGCACCTGATCGCGCAGCATATGAACCAGCGGCATGGCCTGTTCGCGCATTTTCAGGATATGCGTCAGGCGTTCGTCCATCTCTGCGCCGGAAGCAATCGCCAGAAGTTGGTATTCGCTCAAGCGAGACGCTTCTGCAATATGCAGAATGCGACCATCCCGTACAACTGCAACCCGGTCGCTGATCGCCAGCAGTTCGGGATAATCGGAGCTGATGAGCAGAATGCTGACGCCCATTTCGGTCAGCTCGTTAATGACGTTGTATACGTCCAGCTTCGCGCCAACGTCAATACCCTGCGTCGGCTCGTCCAGTATCAGCAGCCGCGCCTGCGAAAACAGCCAGCGGGCAACTACCACTTTTTGCTGATTGCCGCCGGATAAAAACTTGACGGACTTTTCCATCGCCGTCGGCGTGATGCTCAGTTTATCAACATACTGCCGGCCAGCCTGCTGCTCCCGCATGGGATTGAGGAACGGACCGCGCAGCACGTCCATCAACCGCGAAACGGTGATGTTCGGCGGCGCTTCAAAGTTGAAAAATAACCCATCAGCCTTACGATTTTCTGGAATTAACCCTACCCCCCCGGCGATGGCCTGCACCGGCGACGAAAAATTCACTTCTCGCCCATACAAACGAATCGTACCGCCGGTTCGTTTGTCCAGACCAAACAGCGCCCGCGCGATCTCCGTCCGGCCTGAGCCAACCATGCCGCCTAACCCGAATACTTCGCCCACATTGATGGTAAAACTCACATCATTAACGCCGCGTTCGGTGGTTAAACCCTCGACTTCCAGACAGGGCACCGATTTAACATGCGGGACTTTAGGATAATGCTGCTCGATGTCCATACCGACCATCATTTTGACGACATCACCCATCTTCAGTTCGGCGACGGGCCGGGTCGCAATCCGGTTGCCATCCTTAAGCACCGTTACGATGTCCGCCACCTCGAACACTTCATCTAACCGGTGCGAAATGTAAACAATG
>JAPKMO010000145.1 GCA_026645945.1 Anaerolineae bacterium | reverse complement strand
AGAGGGCAAGCCGGTGATTTTGACGCTGCCATAGGATAGTGCTGAGGGATGAGTGCTGATGGCTAAACGGCAAAGAATGAGCCTGTGATAGACAGTGAGGCTTTAGCCCACTGGCAACGGGCTGAAGCCCGCCGTCCATTCAGGATAGTTGGTTTATCCATGAGCGATGAGTTAAAAGCGAAAGATAAAACGCAAAGGCGCAGAGACGCGGGGCGGGTTTTGATACCCGCCCTTTTTGCTTGCCGCGAAGCCGGTAGTAGGGCAATCGCATATGAAAGCTTAGTATCTATCCATAAACCGATTGATCTGATAGTAGAACAGTGGGCTTAAGCCCACTGTCTGATGGATTTACGGATAAACTCTTAATGGGTTTTCAAAAGGTCATTGAGGCTCGATAAAGGTTGTTTCGTGGGTAGGGGTGCAAGGCCTTGCGCCCCTACGAACCACTATAATCCCTTATAGCCCCAAACCTGGCGTGATATGCAATTGCTCTGAAGCCGGTAGCGGTGTGGGCGGGACTGAACTACAATGGAATCAACAACCCGCACGGCTACACAGGGGAGTCGAGCATGATTGGGCGCACCCTCGGCGGATACCGAATCGTTGAACAGATCGGCATGGGCGGCATGGCGACGGTTTATAAAGCCTACGATGCCAGCACCGATCGCTACGTCGCCCTGAAAACGCTGCCGCAGCAGTATTCACAAGACCCGCAGTTTTTGGAACGTTTCCGGCGCGAGGCGCGTGCCATCGCGCGGCTTGAACACCTGCACATCCTGCCGGTTCATGCGTATGGCGAGGAGGATGGCATTGCTTACCTGGTGATGCGCTACCTGCCCGCCGGCACGCTGGCCGACCGGATTCGCCAGAATGGGCGGCTGCCGCTGGAGGAAACGGCGCGGCTGCTCAACCAGATCGCCTCGGCGCTGGATCACGCCCATGCCAACGGCGTTTTGCACCGCGATGTAAAACCTGGCAACGTCCTGATTGACCGGGATGGCAACGCCTACCTAACCGATTTCGGCATCGCGCGCATCGTGGAAGGCACGCTCGACCTGACCGGCGACGCGGTGTTAGGCACGCCGCAGTATATGAGTCCCGAACAGTGCCGGGGCGCTAAAGACCTGACGCCGGCCACCGACCAGTATTCGCTGGGGGTGGTGCTGTACGAGATGGTGACGGGGCGCACGCCCTTCCAGGCGGAAACGCCGCTGGCGGTCATCCACATGCAGATGATGGGCGCGGCGCTGCCCCCGCCCCGGTCGCTGCGGCCCGAACTGCCGGAAGCCGCCGAGGCGGCCATTCTGAAGGCGCTCGACCGCGACCCGGAGCGCCGCTATCCGTCGTGCCTGGCGCTGGCGCAGGCGTTCGAGGCGGCGGTGCGCGAACTGCCGGAAACCATCAAATCGCCGGCCAACGGCGACCAGCCGACGGTGAAAATGGACGCACCCATCACCAAACCATCCGCCGCGCCGCCCGCCCCGGCGGTCGAGGCCGCGCCCCGGCGTCTGCCCTGGGCGATCATCGGCGGCATCGCTGCGCTGGTGGTCATCGTCGTTGGCGCGCTGCTGCTGTCCAACCCGCCCGCTCCAGAAGGGACGCCGGTGGCGGAAGGTGTGGGGACGCTCGACTCGATGATGCTGACGGCCACCGCGCTCATCGTACAGGTCACGTATGACGAGGCCGTCACGCCATCTCCTGACCCGCTGATTTTGACGGCCACCGCCGTTATCGAACAAGTCACGTTGGATGCGCTTGGCACGGCGCGCGGCCAGCAGGTGCTGGAGGTTGAACAAACGGCGACCGCGCTGGATGCTACCCTGAACGCCCAGGCGACGCGCGTGGTGGAAGGGACGGCAACGGCGGCGGCGGCCTGGCTGCAAGCCACCACTGCAGCGCAGGAAAGCGCCGACTTAGCGGCGACCGAAACCGCCAGAGCCAGAGCGACCCTGACGGCGCAGGCGGAAGGCACGGCTGCCGCGCGCCCGGCGGCTGAAGCGATTGCGTTGATCGAAAAAGGCGACCGCGCGGCGGAAAATTACGATTTTGAAGCGGCCATCGAGTCGTATACGGCGGCGCTGGAACGCGCCCCCGGCAGCCTGGACGCGCTGGTGAAACGCGCCGAGGTTTTTTATGCCAGCGGCGCTTATGATGACGCGCTGGCGGATTATGACCGTGCGGTAGAGCTGTCGCCGGACGACGCCGCGCTGTATTTGCAGCGGGGCAGCGTGCAGCGGGATAAGGGCGATTACGAAGCAGCGCGGGCCGATTATGACCGCGCCCTGGAACGCGACCCTGATCTGAGCTGGGCGTACCTGGAACGCGGCAAGCTGGCGAGCTGGACAGGGCAGACTGAAGCGGCGCTGGAGGATTTCAACCGCGCCCTGGAACTTGACCCCGATCCGGGGTATGCCTACTTTGAGCGTGGGCTGGTGTACCTGTACCACCTGCACGATTACCCGGCGGCGCTGGAGGATTTCAACCGCGCCGTCGAACGGCTGCCGGATGATGTGTGGGTGCTGCGCGGGCGCGCCGAAGTGTTTATGATGGCTTTCGACGCCGGGACGCCGCTCGCCGACGACAGTCTGGAACGCGCTCTGGTGGACGCGAACCGCGCCATCGAACGAGGGCCGGAAGACCCGGCCAGCTACATGCTGCGCGGCAAAATTTATGACCGGCTGGGGGACGACGACGCGGCGCTGGCGGACCTCGCCCAGGCGATTGAACTGTCGCCTGATCTGGTGGACGCTTACGTGCAGCGCGGTTGGGTGCAGATCGGGCGCGGCGAACTGGAAGCGGCGCTGGCCGATCTGAATCGGGCGGCAGAACTCGACCCGGAATATGCCGAAGTTTTCCATGCGCGGGGCATCGCCCACCGCGACGCAGGGAATTACGAAGACGCGGTCGCGGATTTAAGCCGCGCGATTGAACTGGCGGGGGATGTGCCGGTGCTGTACCTGGATCGCGGCGTCACCTACAGCTGGATGGGTGAAAACGAACTGGCGCTGGCTGACCTGGACCGGGCGCTGGAACTGCGCCCGGACTGGGTGTTGGCCTATATTGAGCGGGGTTATGCCCGGCGGGGCATGGAGCTTTATGAACTGGCGCGCGAGGACTTCAGGCGCGTCGTCGAACTGGCCCCGGAACTGCCGGACGGCTATCGGGGACTGGCGGAACTATACCTGTACATGGCCGACGCTGACCAGGGGGGGGCGCAGGCTGTGCGCCAGGAAGGGTTGGCGAGCGCCCGCCGCCTGGTCGAACTGACGCCAGATGACAGCTACGCGCATCTGCTGCTGGGCATGGTTTACCGGCGGCGCGGCAGCCTCGAACGGGCTTATGAGAGTTTTACGCGGGCGATTGAACGGGATAGGGACAACGGTGAGGCCTACTTCGAGCGCGCCGAAGTCCAGGTTTTGCAGCGGCGCTTCCGGCTGGCGCTGGCGGATTACGAACAGGCCGCCCGGCGCGGGGTGGATGACGTTCGGCTGTATGTGGGGCGGGCGCGGGCGCACGCCGGCCTGGGCGAGTTCCCGCCGGCGGTCGAAAACCTCAATCACGCGATCAGACTGACGCCCTGGGACGCCGAACTGTACGCCATGCGCGCCCGCGTGCGGGTGATGGCCGGGGACTATATACGGGCGCTGCAAGATTACAGCAGCGCCGTCGTGCGCGACGCTGACCGCTTTAACCTGGAGGGTGTGATCGCCGACTATCAGGCGAACATCCCGGAGCAGGCCGACCAGTCCGAAGCCTACCTGGCGCTGGCGGATACGCTGTACGATGCCGGCCAGCTTGAATCGGCGCTGCGAATTTACCGCGCTTATGTGGAGCTGGCGCGCAGCCGCGAACTGCCGCCGCACGTGCGCCAGCGCATCGCGGAATTGTCGCGGTAAACACTGGGATAAGCCGCTTGAGGCCTTAGCCCCTTATGCGCCATGCGCCAGTCCTGACCCGTCCCTACAGCCGCCGGGTGTGGGGAAATTCGCAGTAGACACCGGTTTCAAAAACTGGTAAAATCTTACGCCTTGTAGAAACGTAAAGGGTATTTAAACCATGCGCGTATCAGCGTCTATCAAACCGCGCTGCCCGAAGTGCCGCGTGATTAAACGGCACGGGCGCGTGATGATTATTTGTGAAAATCCCAAACACAAGCAGCGCCAGGGTTAAGGCGAGGGGACATATATAAATGGCGCGTATTGAAGGGGTGGATCTGCCCCGCGACAAACGGATCGAAGTGGCTTTGACGTACATTTATGGGATTGGTCGCCCGACCAGCCGCCAGATTCTCGACGCCGCCGGGGTCAGCCCGGATACGCGCGTTCGCAACCTGACCGAGGACGAAGTAACGCGCCTGCGTGAGCAGGTCGCCAAACTGACGACCGAAGGCGATCTGCGGCGCGAGGTGCAGTTGAACATCAAACGGCTGGTGGAGATCAACTGTTATCGCGGCCTGCGCCACCGTCGGAACCTGCCGGTGCGCGGCCAGCGCACGCGCACCAATGCCCGCACCCGGCGCGGCGTCCGCAAGACGGTTCCGGGGCGTGGCCGCCGGCGCGGCGCAACCAAGAAATAACCGGCGCCAGCCGGCCGTATAGTTCGATATGGTGCGGATAAATGCGCCCTGTCCGGTAGGGCGCGTTTTCCCGCCCATGCCATGTTGAGAGAGGGAGTATGGCAAAAACACCCAGACGTTCCGCCGCTCGCCGCACGGCGAAAAAGGTGGTCAAAAATATCCCTTACGGGCAGGCGCATATCCACGCCACATTTAATAACACCATCATTTCGATGACCGACCAGTTGGGGAATGTGGTGGCCTGGGCCAGCGCCGGGACGAGCGGCTTTAAGGGCAGCCGTAAAAGCACGCCCTACGCTGCCCGCATGGCCGCTCAGTCGGCCTCGGAAGTGGCGCAGACACACGGGATGCAGGAAGTTGATATTTTCGTCAAGGGTCCGGGGCCGGGTCGAGAAGCCGCCATCCGCGCGATTCAGGGCAGCGGTTTGAAGGTGCGCTCGATCACCGATGTCACGCCCATCCCGCACAACGGGGTTCGCCCGCCCAAACGCCGCCGCGTGTAACTGGTCATCAGTTGTCAGTCGTCAGTTATCAGTCGGCCTTTTATTGTTACCGGATTGACGACGTAAAAACTGAAAACTGGTAACTGATAACTCGTAAGTGGCAGGAAGCCCGGAGGGAAAAACAGACTGTGGTTATGAATAATATGGTGCTGCCGCACAAGGTTGAGGGAGATGCTACGTCGCGCAATTATGGGCGATTTGTCATCAGCCCGCTGGAGAGCGGCTTCGGACTGACGCTTGGCACGGCGCTGCGGCGCGTGCTGCTGTCGTCGCTGCCGGGGGCGGCGGTGACGAGCATTCGCGTGTCCGACGTGCATCACGAATTTTCTGCCGTTCCTGGCGTGCGGGAGGACATGACGCAGTTGATTTTGCAGATCAAACAACTGCGCCTGAAGATGCACGAGGGGGAAACCGCCCGGCTGCGGCTGGAACATCGCGGCGCGGGGACGGTGACGGCGGCGGATATTCTATGCCCGCCGGAGGTCGAGATCATCAATACCGACCTGTATCTGTTCACGGTGGACGCGCCGGACGCGCATCTGGAGATCGAATTCGCGGTCGAGGCGGGGCGCGGCTACAGCCCGGCGGAAGACCGGGGACGCCTACCGATTGGGGAACTGCCGGTAGACGCGATTTTCAGCCCGATCCGGCGGGTGAATTTTGATGTCGAGCGGGCGCGGGTGGGCCAGCGCACCAATTACGACAAACTGATTATCGAAATCTGGACGGATGGGGCCGTGCGTCCGCAGGATGCGCTCAGTCAAGCGGCGCAAATTCTGATGAAACACCTGACCGTCATCGGCGGCGTGGAGTCCATGTACGAGCAGCTGGCCGACATCGTAGAGCCGGTCGAGGACACGCATGGCCGGAAGCCGGAGCTGTACGACAAACTGATCGAGGAACTCGACCTGAGCGTGCGGGTGTTTAACTCGCTCAAGCGCACTGGCATCACCACCATCGGGGATGTGCTGGACATGCTGGCGCGCGGGCCGGACGCGATGCTTGCCATCCGCAACTTCGGCGAGAAGTCCCTGGATGAACTGGTCGTCAAACTGCGCGACAAGGGCTATCTTGCCGACGACGTAGAATTTAACATCACCAGCCTGACGACAGGGAATGAGTGAGGACGCACCATGCGACATCGAGTACGAGGCAAAAAACTGGGGCGCAACGGCGCTCAACGCAAATCGCTGCGCCTGTCGCTGGCGACGGCGCTGCTGGAACATGGACGCATCAAAACCACGCGCGCCAGGGCGGATTTTATCCGCAGCGACGTGGAAAAACTGATTACGCTGGCGAAACGCAGCCGCGCGCACGAAGACCCCAACCGCGTCCTGCACGCGCAGCGCATCGCCGCCAGCCGGCTGAACAACAACCGCGACCTGGTGAGCAAGCTGTTTAACAACATCGCGCCGCGTTACGAAAACCGTCCCGGCGGTTACACGCGGATTCTGAAGCTGGGGCAGCGCCAGGGCGACGCCGCCGAGATGGTGCTGCTGGAACTGGTGGAGCGCGAGGAGTAAGCCCCCTGCGCTACCGCGCCACGCTGGCCTACGACGGCACGGCTTACCAGGGCTTTCAGCGCCAGGGGGACAAACCGACCATCCAGGGCGCGGTTGAGCGGGCGCTGGCTGCCGTGACCGGGCAAAAGGCAGGTGTGACCGGCGCGGGGCGCACCGACAGCGGCGTACATGCCGCCGGGCAGGTGATCGCCTTCGAGGTGGACTGGCGGCACGACGAAACGGCGCTGCTGCGGGCGATCAACGCCCATCTGCCGGACGACATCGCCCTGCAGGACCTGACGAGCGCGCCGCCGGGTTTTCACCCGCGTTTTGATGCCCGCGCCCGTTGTTATCGTTACGACGTGATTCAAGCGGAACAGCGGCAGCCGCTTTTGCGCCATCGGGCCTGGAGGGTGTGTGAGCCGCTGGACGGCGAAAGGCTGCGGCAGGCGGCGGCGCTGCTGGTGGGCGAGTACGATTTTGGCGCGTTCGGCACGCCGCCGAAGGGCGAAAACACCGTCCGCCGGGTGTACCGTTCGGAGTGGACGGCGCAGCCCGCCGAATGGGGGACACTGTGGACATACCGGATCGAAGCCAACGCCTTTTTGTATCGTATGGTACGGCGTATTGTCGGGGCGCTGGTCACGGTTGGGCGGGGATGGTGGAGCGTTGAAACATTTGAGGCGATTTTCCGCCGTGCGGAGCTGCCGGCGGTAAAGGTGATCGCCCCACCGCAAGGGCTAATGCTCGAAGCGGTGCGGTATGAATGATGAGCGGCGGGGGTGGCAGACCATGCCCGCGCAAAAACGAACGACAGCATGATGGTGGGTGAGACGCCCGCCGGAGGAAAAACAAGTGCCTAGCAAAACTTACGTTACCAAACCACAAGACATACAGCGCGAGTGGTGGATTGTGGACGCAAAGGGGCAGAACCTGGGGCGTCTCGCGGCGAAGATCGCGCCGATTCTGCGCGGCAAGCACAAACCCTACTTCGTGCCGAATATGGACGTTGGCGATTATGTGATCGTCATCAACTGCGAGTTGATCGAAGTCACCGGCAACAAACTGGACGATAAATTTTATTATCGGCATTCAGGCTATCCGGGCGGCATCACGGCGGTGAGCCTGCGTACCCAACTGGCGAAGTTCCCGGATCGCGTCATCACGGCGGCGGTGAAAGGGATGCTGCCGGACGGGGCGCTGGGGCGCAATATGCTGAAAAAACTGAAGGTTTACGCCGGCCCGGAACACCCGCACGGCGCGCAAAAACCCAAAGTACTTGAGTTTTAGGAAGGTGCAATAGATGTCGGCACAGTATTACGAAGGCATTGGCCGCCGGAAATCGGCAACCGCCCGCGTGCGGGTATTCCCCGGCGGCACGGGCAACCTGGTGATTAACGACAAAGACGGCAGTGACTATCTGCCGCGCCTGGGCGACGTGGACATCCTGCTGGAGCCGCTGGCGGTGCTGGGGCAGTTGAAGGCTTACGATATCACGGTGCAGGTTAACGGCGGCGGCATCACCGGCCAGCGCGACGCGATCCGGTTGGGGCTGGCGCGGGCGCTGATCGCGCTCGACCCGGAGCTGAAGCCGCAGTTGAAGGAACACAAGTTCCTGACCCGCGACGCGCGTGCCAAAGAACGCAAGAAACCGGGCCTCAAGCGCGCCCGCAAAGCGCCGACCTATACCAAGCGTTAAGACCAAGTTCTGAGTGCCGAGTTCTGAGTGCTGAGTCAGAACCCAGGCACGCCGGTCTGGACTTGCTGCTGAACAGTCTGTTCAGCGGGGCGCGGCTGCACCCGGCGCTCAATTCAATTGCCGGATAGCGGGACAAGAGCTAATATCAAACCGGGATGATACGTCCCGGTTTTTTTGATTCTGAAGGGGAATCATCATGGGCGATACGCTTTCGGCTGAAAACCTGATGGCGCACGTGCGGGCGCTGGCGGATGACATCGGGCCGCGGCCCGCCGGCACGCCGCGCGAGCAGCAGGCACATGATTACGTTCGGCGGGCGCTGGCGGCTGTAGATGTAAATGCCGTCGAGACGCTGCCGTTTGAAGCGCCGGATACCTGGGGCTATTCGCTGATTTTCCCGGCGCTGGTCGGGCTGGCAGGTAACCTGCTGCCGGGACGGCTGGGGCGGCTGGTGGGCGGGCTGCTGTCGCTGTATGGGGCGTATGCGGTGCGGCAGACCACCGGCGGCCAGCGCAGCCTGCTGGCCGGGCTGGCACCGACCGGGCCGAGTTCGACCCAGATCGTGCGCTTCCCGGCAGCGGAGGAAGCCCGGCATAAGCTGGTGTTCCTGGGACACGTAGACACCAACAAACACCGCCTGACCTTTGGCGAGCCGAACAAATATTTTCTGCGAGAGTCCGGCTCGCTGGGCATTATCCTACTGGCCTTAAACGGGGCCATCCAACTGCTGCGGGCGGTGGGGCCGAAAAACGCGCTCAAAACCGACTACCGGCTGAGCCTGTTGGGTATGGCGGCGGCGCTGGGGCTGCTGGTGGCCGATGAGCAGGGACCCTGGATTGACGGCGCAAACGACAACGCGACGGCGGTGGCCTGCCTGCTGGGGCTGGCGGGATATTTGCGGCACAATCCGCTGCGGCATACAGAAGTGTGGCTGGCGTTTACGGGAGCGGAAGAAGCCGGCGACCTGGGCGCTCATGCGCTGCTGGATGTTTACGGCGAGCAGCTGAAGGAGGCGTATTTCTTCGACTTTGAGATGGTGGGCGCGGGCGAACTGGCCTACGTGATGCGGCATTCCGGTATGTCCGGCTTCAGCGGCTACCAGCCCGACCCGGAATCGGCGGCGCTGGCGGCAGAAACGGCGCGGCGCTGCCCGGAATATGGGGTGAAGGGCGTGCCGATGACCATCGTCGAAGAAGTGGGGGCGCTGCGCGGGCGCGGCTACCGGGGCATATGCCTGGTGGGTGTGGGTGAGGATGGTTACCTAGTTAACTGGCATCGCAGCAGCGACATCAGCGCCAACATCATGCCGGCCACGCTGGAAAAAGCCGCGCGCTTTGGGCTGGCCTTCGCGCACACGCTTGACGAACGGCAGCCGAGGGGAAAAGCGTAACAAGAGGCGCAGAGGGGACAGACTCAACGCGAACTGCTAAAATTCCTTTGTACTGGCGGTATAGGGCAATCGCATATGAAAGCTTAATGGGTTTTCAAAAGGTCATTGTGGTTCGATAAAGGCCGTTTC
>JAPKMO010000144.1 GCA_026645945.1 Anaerolineae bacterium | reverse complement strand
CTAGAGTGTCAGATTAAGTCTCGTCTATTTCAGTTGAAGCTACCTGCCATTCAAACCGCCGAGCGCCGCTGTATAGGTTTCAATATCCTCTACGGATCGAAGTAGGTTGAAGCCGCCCGCGATTTTACAACCTCCCCATGTATATTTTAGCTCTTTCTCCCCTTTTTTAAGCAAATAGATGCCCTTATGACGCATTGTTTATTCCCATTATTCCACCAAAATCGTACCACAGAGCTGGTAATTTCGCAACTCCCCAACCGCATGAAAACGCCGGGGAGTTGCGACACGCCGCCCGCCGCCGTATTCAGGCAAACCATCTCACAAATGAGCGGGCTGCAGCCGCTCAAAACCTTCTATGGTCATGCCGGAGCCAGGTGTAAAGGGTTCAATACGGTCAAATATCGTTACAAAAGCGCCGAAATTCGCAGCTTACGCATTTACTGCGCTGTTCCACAGGCGGCGGCATATATTCGCGCAGTCGAATATACTGGACGTTTCGCAGCGTCTCCATGACCGAGTTGCGAAGCGGCTCGTCAATTGGCACTAATTCAAAGCGTCGTGGCTTTAACAGATAAATAAAACCGCGCCGGATGGGTAAATTGAAGGCCTCCTCCGCCAGCAGACCATAGGCGCCCAGTTGAACCAGATGGTTGTCACCCGTCCATGCCGCCAGTTTGTAATCAATCACGATGGCTTCATCTGCTGTCAGCACCACTTCGTCAATCAACCCGGACAAATCTAGCGCTGGTGATATAATGCGGACATCAAAACGGCGTTCGCCACCAGGAAGATCATATGCCACCAGCGAACGCCGAGAGGCCCGCTCGCGTTCACGTTTGTGCGCATCTTCGCCGGCCTGCATTTTATAGGTGCGAGGCCGGATGCCCGGCGTACAGGTTTCATAATAAACCACACGCGGGCAGTACGTGTACTGTTTAAGCAGAGTAATCGTCACCTGATGGTCTGTAGTCTCAGGTTCGATCAGCGCATCATCATCCTCATTCATCGGCAGATAAGGGAACATCGTCATCCACCTCCAGGCTGTCCATGCCGCGTTCCAGAATAAGGCGCTTTTGCCACGCCTTTTCGTCAATCGGGTACAGGTGAATACAGGCCGCCCCATCGCCGATGATGGCCTCGATACGCATCATCAATTCTTCCTGGTACGTGCGATTAAGCAGCCCCACAAATGCGCTGTACTGAATCCGGTCTAGTCCATAATCGAGACAGGCGTCCGCGACTTTAGCGCGCTGCCGGTCGTTTACAATGTCATACACCAGTAAAATTCGCATAACTTCACGGCTACCATTCGGCTTTGTATGGCAAATAGGCTTCAGTTTCGCCGCGCAGGTACGCCGCCAGACGGCGCGCCTGCTTCTGGATGACGGCAGCAATCGGGAATCTGGCCCCATCATAGCGGACGGTGGCCTGCAGATGGTCTTTCATCTTACCAGCAAAACCGCGGCGCACCTCCTCTTGCAGTCGTCCCTGCTCGGTCATGGGGATGTTATAACGCCGGTTGACCAGGCCGATAACCAGCCGGTCTACGGCAACGCTGCGAAACTCCTCCATCATATCCAGCGTCAGCGATGGTTTTCCGGGGCGATCGGCATGGATGAACCCCGCGAACGAGTCCAGGCCGGCCAGGTGCAGCGCGCATTCAACCCGTGTGCGCAAAATCCCATAACCGTAATTCAGCAGGCTGTTAACCGGGTCGGTCGCGCCGCGCGTGGTGCGTTCCGTCCAGCCGTACATTTCCGGGATGACGTGCCGCAGTGCCGCCCAATAGTGAACGGCCGCGTTCGCCTCAAAAGCCATCAGATAAACGCGTAGATCATCCAGCGCCATATCCCGCAGGCCAAACAGCTTGTCGGCCTGGCTGGCCGTCTCGATGGCGGCATCGCGCAGCAAATCGTACAGCTCCGGCTGGCTCTCTTTGCGCGATTTAGCGACATACTTCAGCGTCGCCGCCTGGTTGTTGATTTTGGCCTCGGCAATCGCCAGGCTGATCGCCACCCCGCGCCCATCGTAATAGGAAGCCAACTGCGCGCGGCGGGTTAGCACCGTCCCGCCCAAACCGGGCGCATAAATCGAGGCTACCGGCTCGCCGATGGAATTCAGAAAAAAGATCGGTATCCCGCGTTCGCAGCACTCAGCAATGGCATCCGCAGAGATGCTGACCCCGCGCGAGGCAATGATGACCTGCTGCAAATGCATAAGCGGGGCCTGGGCGAGTACGGTTTTACCTTTGGTATACATCAGCCGCTCGCTGTGTTTGCCGATATGACTGCCGAAAACATCGGCGAAAAGTTCATGAACAATGGTCATCATTCCCCCTCATCTACATCATCCACATTATTCGACCCGGAAATGCCCGTCGCCTTTGGCAGCGTTTTTGCCCACGTGCAGGCTTTGCCCCCACAGCAGCCAGGCCAGTATCTCCGGCGAGTTAATACGCCAGCGCGCCTGCCCAACAAACCCGCCAATAGGCGTCGCCCGCCCGCGCGCCCGGCTGTAGCTCCGAATATCCACCCAGCGCACAGCATCCATCAGCAGCCCTGCCTCATCAATCTGATCGCCCAACTGCCCCATGCGCTGCCATTCATCTTTCCACACCCCACGCGGCGGCGCGGCTTCAGGAGGCGGCTGGTAATGTTCAACCAGCGCCTGCGCCCGCTCGATTAACCGCCGCAGCAGCACACCGAGTTTTGGCGTACGGACGAGGCTGCCGCCCTCAATCAACCGCATCGGCGTCAAAAAACGCAGCGTCACTTCGTCGGTGCGGCGCATCTCCAGTTCTTCCATAACGCGCCGGTGTGTAACTCTCAGGCGCGGCTCGACTACTCGCTTGTGGTGCATAATGACGCGGTTCGAGTCGTTCAGCGGCGTGATCTCATTAATGCGAATCAACCGGAATCTGCCCCGCCCCTTGCCGATGCCGAGGCTGCCCATCTCCGGCAGCGCGCGGAACAGATAGGGCATCAAAGCGTCAGCCGAGCCATAAAGCGACACGCCGAAGCTGAAGCGCCGCCGGCTGTCAATGCGAGTATATGGAGGCGGGGGCTGGACGGAGAACGCCCGCGGCACATCACGTCCTCGCGCATTTTCTTCATTTTCGGCGGCGAGAAGCGCGCGCACTGGGTCGAGCGGTATACCCGGAATCGGGTCATTAGGGCTGAACAGGTTAATTAGGGCGTGGTATAACGCGCCGCGAATCGCTGTCCCCGGTTGTGCATCCAACTGAATATGTTCAAGCGCCTCGCACAGAAAGACAAAATGCATGGCCGTAAAATGCAGCATCGGGTGAGCTCGAATAGGCTGTTTTTCCGCCATCAGTCAGCCTCCGTTGGTACATCAAAATTGTCCAGGTCTGTTTTGGGAAGCGGGCTTGCCACACTATAAACACTGTACAGGTCGAGGCCGCTTTCCGAGCTGTAAGGCACATTCACCACATGAAGATAGCGGCTTTGTTCGCCGGGCCGGTCGCGCCAGGCTTTCCCCATCCGCTCCAGCCGCTTATAGTCGCGCCAGGCAATCGGAACCAGCCAGCTAGCTGCTTCCAGGTAGCGACCGTCATGGAAAAGCTGTTCGTATTGGTGCAAATGTACCGAGGGCAGCACATCCACGCCATCAAACATTTCAAAAAATTTGTCGTCCAGGCCGCTGTTGCTAAACGGGCGCAGGCTGTTAATAACTTCATTGTGGAAAGCATTCCAGCTTTCGTCATAGATTTTCTGCCAGCGTTCCAGCGCCTCGGCAGCGTACACGCGCTCCAACCACTGCCCGACGAGGCTTTCATCAATGAGTTCGCCATCGGCTTCCTCTAAGCAGCGAAGCGCAGCAGCAATTAGATCGGGTTCATAGACATATTTGACCGCCTCTGGCTGTTCACGCAGCACATACACATCCGCCGGCGGTGTACCCGCTGGCCGGGCCCGGTTAACCCGTCCGAAACGCTGTAAAAGCGCCTCCAGCGGCGCAGCTTCGCTGTAGAGCGAATCAAGGTCAATATTCAGGCTGACCTCAACCACCTGCGTAGCGATTACAATCGTTCGCCCGGACCGGGCCGTCTTCACGCCCGCACGTGCCATGATCTGCCGCTCTTTTTCGTTACGATCACGGCTGTTAAAGCGGCTGTGCAGCAGCACCAGCTTATAGTCACCGTCAGGGTAGCGAGCGCGCAGTGCCTCGTTTATCGCGGCATAAACCTCAACAGCGCGACGTACTGTGTTGCAGCAGACCAGAAGCGATTTATCAGCGGCATCGTCTACGATGCGTTCAATTGTTTGAGGTGACAGCAAGTCACCCGGCAGCACATGGACGCGATGCCGCTGAAATCGGCGAAAAGTATCGGCATCAGCAGTAATAATCTGTAAATCCGGCAGCGCGTCGCTCAGCCGGGCGCGCACCTGCGGGGGCAGGGTTGCAGTCATAACAAAAAAGCGCGCGCCGCAGTATTGATGCAAAAATTGGACAGCAGCAATAATCAACGCAAGACGTTTGGGTTCGTAAGCGTGAATCTCGTCGAGAATGAAACGCCCGCCGTAAAAGTGCGCCAGCAGCGCCTCGAAGCCTTTTAGCTGATATGGGACTTTCAGCAGTTGATAGGGACTCATAACCGTGACCGGAAAATGCAGCAGTCCGGCCAGTTCCTTTTGCTGGCGTGCGTAAATAACGGCAGTATCGTTGTCCTCTTGATTCGCCAGCGCATGAGCATATAACACCTGCATCATTCGGCTGTGCTGCAAGCCGACTTCATCTTTACCCGGAAACACCTGTGTCAATCGGCGGTGCGCGGCATTCATGCTCGCCTGATAAGGCAGCAGGTAAAAGACTCGTGAGGCGGGCTGTCCATCATGAATTTGCTGGCGCGCCAACCATAACAGAGCGGCTTCGGTTTTGCCGCTGCCGGTCGGGCTAATCAACAACATTGAGCCGGCAGGAGCAGAGTCGGCAGCAGTCTGATGAGCAAACAGGGGAACATTACCGAGCGGCTCGATCACAACAGCGCGTTCCAGCGGAGCAGGCAAAAATGGGGTGCTGTGCGCCGACCCTGCATGGTCAGCAGTCAGAATCAGCCCTCTCAGCAGCGCGCCAATCAATGCAGAACGGGCATCCGCCGCGAACTTTAACGGCTCAGTATACCGTTTGAGATCGCTAACTGCTCGGCGAACAGCGGTCGGCGTGACGCCTGCCATCGCTGCTTCCGGTGCAGGAAAATCCGGGAGTTCGATGTCAGCGGCGAAGCCCAATACCTGCGCCCATTCCCAACTGTACTCGGTCAGCCAGCGATAGAGGCGGTTACAGTGGGCCTTGCTCACCTGCATCACCAGCTTAGTTGCGCTGTCCTCATCGGGATCATAACGGTTACGCGAGTAGGTCTGGGTAATAACCTCAGCATCCCGATGATGGCAAGCAATCACGGCAATGACATAAGAACGATCTGGATGAGCGTCGGGAAACAACCAATCCACAAACGCCAGCGAGAGCGCCTCGTGACGAAAGCCCCACGACCGCGTTTTACCTCGCAGCACCGCCTGAAAACCATCAGCAATCTTGCCGAAATCATGCAAAAACGTTCCCCAATAAAGCCAGTGCCACAGACGCGGGGAAGAAACGGCGGCGGCGAGAGCGGGACGCAGCCGGCGCTGATCGGCCAGCCGTGACAGGACATGCCAGGTGTGGCTGACGAGGCTTTCGGGTGGATCGCTTTTGGCGAGAACAGCGTGCAAATCCGAATCAATCGGTGGCATGGGAATATCAGTGAGATTCATAAGATTTGGCGCAGGAAACCACCTGCTTGAGCGGGCAGAGGAATGCGCTTTTCCTCCTTTCGTGATATAACGAGCTTGGGTGAAGACACTCCCTCATGAGAGCAGCGGCTGCTGTACCCTTGCACATTCCAAACCGAGCCTATGAGGTTGTAGCGGGAAGTCCGCCACGTAAAAGGCGAAGCTCTGCGGCTTGTCGGGCTGCTGGTCAACCAGCCTATTGTCTCAACACGGCGTATGCGGTTAAAGTGAGCCATGCTCCACCTTGTGCAAGTGCGTCAGGGACAAGTCAGCCGCTTTAGCCGCTGGTCGTTGACAACGATTTCCCTTTAATCTCACACTCTCCCCTTTCCTTTGGGGGGCGGAAAGGGGAGCAATTTTGTGGTAAGGGTTCTAGACGAAGCGATGTAAAATGACTCCACGCCCCAAGCCATGATGAGTGGGGGCGCGGGGATCAACCCACACCCCCTCATAAGTTGCGCGGAACGGGTCCTCTGGGTCGGGATACTCAACCCGATCTTTCAAAATGGCATATTGTCCCCAGGTCGGACGGCGGTGCCGGTCAATAAAGCGCGCCATTGTCGCAGCGATGGTTCGCCGGAAGCGCGGCGCGTACTCAGCCGGCAGTAGTGTATGTTCAAAGTAGGCGCTGTCGGCTCGTTCCAGCGTGATGACATCTATTTCTGTTCGGGACATCAAATCCTGCGAGCGTCCCAGCGCCAGTGGATAACGTGGGCGCTCGAAAGCCTCCACATAAGCTTCAGGCGTCAGATAGAGCGTCAGGCGTGGGTTGAACAGCAGTTCACGAAGAAACGGATTTGCCTGTTGATAAGGCACTTCAAGATGAATATGCTCCAGATCACGAAATTTCGCTTCATACGTGAAATGTACCCCAAACTCGAATGTTTCACGCGGCTCGAATACGCCGGTCGCCGCACAGATCAGCCCATAAATCGTCGAAGGAGGCGGCATTTCGTAAGTTGGGTGGACGCCCTGCACAAAATGTGGATAACGAAACGACGTAACCGGCCCTGCCATCACCACTTTGATGACGCGCAGTTTATCCGCTAATGGCTGACTCATATGGCGCTCCGGGGATTAATCGAGCCATTGGGGGTTCGCGGCCAACGCCTCGGAAAGAGCGAAAAATGCCTCGTGCGGCGTGGTCTTGCCCGCAAGATCGGCGCGCACATCGTCTGGCATATTGTCGAATTTCGCAAATTGTGCCGTCGCATAACCCGGACGCCATCCGATATAAACCGGAGACAGAAACTGGTCATGATAGCCGCGAATGATGTCTATAAACGCCTCAGCTTTGAACGTGATTTCGTCGCCGCGATCCTCGAATAAATAATTGAAGGGATGATTACCGTAGCGCGTGACGGCAGCAATGCTCACAACGGGCGTCACATCGGTATAATGCAGGGTCTGTTTCGCGCCGCCCTGCACCAGCGGCAGTGCCTCGACCAAACGGCGAACCCGCCGCAGCCGTTCGTCGCTGTTCAGCCGATAAGACCGGCTTTCCGAGTCATGCGCCAAACCGTTTTTTTCCGCCTGCTGGCGCCGGATGCTGTCGAGGTTTTGATAACCGGTGCGCCGACTGTAAGTGAACACGCCCACGCTGCCCATATCCAGCGAGAGCAGCCCTTGCAGCGTCGCGCGGTAGAACTGATGCTCATAAGGCACAGGGTCGCCTTCCTGCCGCGCCATCACGCCGAAGTCATTGGTGATATAAACTGGTGAAACAGCGACAAAGGTGCTTACCCGCAGCGGCGAGATACGGGTAAGGGCGCTCACATCGTCGCCCATTGGGGTTGCATTTTCCAGGGCTGTTTTGTCTTTTTTGCTTTTGCCCGGCGCACGCATGTAACCGAGCAAATCGTCATCCCAATACAAAATCGGATTGGCATCCACATACGCGACTTTTTCCTCGCGGTAGACGGGCGACATTTGCCAGCCCTGCGGGTCCGCTTCTAACCCCTGGCGCAGCCAGCGGCGATACGCCTGGGCAGTGATGTAGGGGTACAAGCCTCCGCCGAACTTGCGGATGAATTTGACGCTGGATGTGTTCTCGGTACGAGCGTTTGGAATCGGATCGCCAGAATTATTGAGCGCACTTGCCGGAGCATCAATAAGCAGCAGCGCAGTCAGATACGCCATGAGAATCTCCTCCTGATAAAGGCAGGTCGGTCGAAAAACGCACACTAAACGGAAAGTCTTATCAATCGGTGACAGGGGCCATCACTTTGTCCTCCTCTTCACTTTGCAGGGTTTCCTTAACAACAGACCAGTAACCGCCCGTGTGAAGCTGCTCGAAGATGCGGATCAACAGCAGATCACGCGCCAGATTCCAATCGGCGCGTTCTGCCCCTTGGCCTTCTTCAAACGACTCGAAAATCTCTGTATAGCCATCGAATGTGACCAGCGGCTCATCCCCGGTGTAACCGTACATCGCACGCAGCAGTGCCGCGCGGAAACGCCAGTATTGGCGCTCGAAGTACAGGTCTTTCAGCAAACGGCGATCATCTCGCTCTTGAATATGCGCGGCAAGGCGGTCGCCCAGGACACGAATTTGTTCAATACGACTTTTTTCCATATTCATGATCCTTTTTAAGAAGAGTGCAGTCAGTTTCCAGGAAATCAGATCGGACTCGGTGAGTGTGTTGTACTGCCCACGCGGGTCGCGCTTGAACTTTTGCAGCGGACGGCGGAGAAAATACATCCGCAAAAACGCCCGCGCATTTTCCGGCAAATCAAACAGGTCCTCATAGATCAGGTTGCGCTGGGTGAGTTTGGGGGCTTTTTGTTTCAACTCCTCACTTTCTGGCTTGTCCTCTGTTCGCCCGCGCGAGACGATACGCTGCCAGACCGCCGCGTGTTCGTCTTTACTGGCTTCCCAGACGAACTGAACGGTCGAAGAAGGTAAAGCATGAATTGTAATACGGGCGCTCGTACCGTTATTGGAAAAATGGTAAGCATTCAGGGACGGCGCACGAAAATCATCCTCTTTTAGCTTCCCCTCACTTCTGCGAAATGCGCTGACCAGCACATCTATCAAGCGCGTTTTGTAGGAACTCAGATTGGGAAATTTCTCGTAACCGTTCTGGTCGGCAAGATTGATAAAACGAAGATTTTCCTCCAAATTGGCCTTGACGAACTCAAACATCAAATCGGCATCGTCGCTTTCAATCGCCAGCAGCGCGCCCTGGGTAATCACGCAGCCAAGCGGCAGCGCGTGAATCGCCAGCAGGATAACGTCGCTCACCGGCAGCCCGGCACCACCCATCGGGCTGAAGTTCATCACACCCCGCCCGTTTATCATCGGCAGCATATCGCGGCTGACCCGCAGATAGGCCGGCTGACCGGTAAAAGCGCAGCGCGGCGCATTCTCAACACCGCGCAGCACCATAGCGCGGTATTCTTTTTTATCCAGCGCCGCCAAAATAGGTTCCAGATCGAGTCCTCGGTGTCCGCGTAAAACAAAATCCGCCCATGCCCGGCGTTTGTGTGCAAATTGGGGTTTATCGAACTCCGACTGCACGAAGCCAGAATTAGGAAAGACAACGCCCGCCGCAAGACTTTTGCCAATCCCCTGGGAGTAAAATTTCTCCAGATAATCCGCTGCTTTGTCGAGATAGTCTGCCGTTACTTTCGCCGGGTCTCTCTCGCCGGCAAAAGCGGTGAGGGTCAAAATACCCACATCAGGTAAGACAAAACCGGTGAGTTGAAGCATCGCATACGCCTTTCTGCGGATCGAATATTCACGCCAATATTTAAATAATAATTTATTTTACATTTTTGATTATAATCATCATTTAATTAATTATATAAATATTGATATTAATGGAGTTGCTATCTATGCTTATAATTATCCACTTGTATATAGTGTAAGGGCTAGAGTGATATCCCCTAATTTAATGAAACTGCCCCATACACCCTTTAAAATGACGCGCGTTTATAGAGATAGACATTTTCAACTATTCATCATCCCAACGTGAGACAGGAAAATCATTTTGGATACGTCTCCAAATATTCGTGATTTCGATTTGCTGCTCTGAAAAGTTCCGCTCCAAAGCAGTCAGCCTGCGCTTTAGCTTGGAATTTTCCTCTCTCAAATTCCTAATTACCCTCAAAATACATTGCAGAATAGGCGCCTCAGTTCGAACGCTCATTATAGTCCTCTATGATGGTTCCTTAAAGCATATTAAAGCGCAAATTGCCAGAAAAGTCAAGCAACTTGACAGG
>JAPKMO010000143.1 GCA_026645945.1 Anaerolineae bacterium | reverse complement strand
CGTGGCGAAAGAGCTGCCGAACGCGGCTGCCGGGATGCTGCTGCGGCTGCCGGTGCGGGCAGTTGAATCCTGGCTGCTGGCCGACCGCGAGCATCTGGCGCGCTATCTGGGGATTGCCGAGCAGAACATACCGTCAAATCCTGATCTGGAAACCGACCCTAAAACAACGCTGGTGAACCTGGCGAGGAAGTGCCGCAAAAAGGATATGCGCGAGGACATCGTGCCACGCCCGAACAGCGGGCGGAAAAACGGCCCCGGTTATACCGGGCGGATGCTGGAATTTGTGCAACATCGGGAGTATCCCTGGCGGCCAGAGATCGCCGCCCAGCATTCAGACAGCCTACGGCGCTGCATCGCTGCGCTGAAAAACTGGCAGCCAGTCGGTTAGCATAAACCTGATTAATGAGAGAAGGACACCCTGCATGACACTGACGATTGTCGGCCTGGGGCCGGGCAGCGTGGATGACCTGTCGCGGCGGGCATGGCGGACGCTGAAAGCGGCCAGAACCGTTTACCTGCGAACCGGACAGCACGGCTGCGTTCCCTGCCTGCCGCAGAACAACGGGCAGACGTATCGCACCTTCGACAGCCTGTACGAGACGCTGGACGACTTCGCGGCGGTATATACTGCCATCGTGGAGCAGGTGCTGGAAGCGGCCAGAACGGGCGACGTGGTGTACGCCGTGCCGGGCGACCCGCTGGTGGGCGAGGCGACTGTGACGCAGTTGATGACGAAGGCGCGCGAGGCGGGGATTGCGGTCGAGATCGTCAGCGGCATCAGCTTCGTGGAGCCGGCGCTGGCGCTGCTGGGCGTGGATGCGCTGGACGGGCTGCAAGTGCTGGACGGCATCGGCGTGGCGGCCATGCACCACCCGCCGCTGAACCCGGATTACCCGGCGCTGCTGGGGCAGGTTTACAGCCGGGCGGTGGCCGCCGATGTGAAACTGACACTGATGAACCAGTACCCGGACGATTTTCCGGTGAAGCTGATTCACGAGGCCGGGACGGAAAATGCGCTGGTGGAGGCCCTGCCGCTGTACGAAATTGACCGCAGCGCGCGCATTCGGCACATGACGGCGCTGTACGTTCCGGCGCTGGGCCGCATGTCCAGCTTCGAGCAGTTCCAGGAGGTGATTGCTCATCTGCGCGCGCCGGAGGGCTGCCCCTGGGATCGCAAACAGACGCACCAATCGCTGCGGCAGTATTTGCTGGAAGAAACCTACGAGGCGCTGGAAGCCCTGGACAGCGAGGACATGGCGGCGCTGGCGGGCGAACTGGGGGACCTGCTGCTGCAAATCGGGCTGCACGCGCAGATCGCCACCGAAGCTGGTGAATTTACGATGGCGGAGGTCATCAGCCGCATCAACCGCAAGCTGGTTCACCGCCACCCGCACGTGTGGGGCGACGTAAATGTGAGCGGCGCAGACGAGGTGGTTAAAAACTGGCAGGAACTCAAACGCGAGGAGCAGGCCGAAGGGGGACAGAAGCGCGAGTCGCTGCTGGACGGCGTGCCGGCGGGTCTGCCGGCGCTGATGGCCGCCTACCAGTACCAGGGCAAAGCCGCCGCGCCCGGCTTCGATTGGGAACGGCTGGAGGATGTGGCGGCGCACTTCCATCAGGAGCTAAAGGAAGTGCTGGCCGCGCAAACCGACGCCGAAAAGCACGAGGAAGTCGGCGACCTGTTGTTTATGATGGTGAACCTGGCGCGCTGGTTGAAGGTCGAACCGGAAACGGCACTGCGGGAAGCCAATGCTAAGTTCTACCGGCGCTTCCGTTATATTGAAGAAGCGGTCAAAAAAACCGGGCGGGCGATGGACGAGTTTTCGCTGGCGGAACTGGACAGCTTTTGGAACGAGGCAAAAGCCGCCGGCTTGTGAGCGGGCGTACAACAAAAAACCGCGCGGGTTACGCACCTGCGCGGCTGCACGTTCGAATGACGAACGCGGTTTAATTAATAATCGCGGGGCCCACGACGTTCTGGCCGGCGATTGGGGCGCTCCTCGCGGGGGCGCGCCTCGCTGACGGTCAGGTTACGCCGATCCATCGCGAACCCATTAAACCGTTTGATGGCCTCCTGAGCCGCTTCCTCAAGCGCCATTTCGACGAACCCGAACCCTTTGGAACGGCCTGTTTCCCGGTCGGTAATCACCGTCGCGCTGGTGACTTCGCCGACCTGTTCGAACATTGTGCGGAGATCATTCTCCGTCACGCTGTACGGCAGATTGCCAACGTACAACTTCTTGACCACAGATTGCTCCTGCTTGCAAAAAAAAAGAACTGACGAGTGATAGGTAAGCTGATCGTGGCAGAACGCATAGCTCAGGCCGTTGCAGGAGGGCAACAAAGCGCGGCTTGCAATCTTGAACCTAAAACGCGCGAACACTATCACGTATAATCATGACACACATTAAAAGTTTTGTAAAGGCGAACCGGGGGAAAAGTCGAGAATGGGGAGAAAGAACTCACCGGCAGCGGGCGATAAAAAGAGCCAGTCAATCGAAACAATACTGGCTCTTAGATCGGGGCGACGGGATTTGAACCCATGACCTCTTCGACCCGAACGAAGCGCGCTACCGGGCTGCGCCACGCCCCGCAATAGTTTGAGTATAGGGTAAAGGCGGCTCATTTTCAAGGGGTAAATCCAAATGGAATCACAAAATCAGCCGGTGACGCTGACCGACCAGGCGCGGGCGCTGACGCGCGGGCTGACGGCGCGGGTCGGCCTGGCGCTGCACCGGGCGGGCGTGCATCCCGACACCATCACGCTGGCTGGACTGGCGGTAGTGGCGGCGGCGGCGGTGCTGATCGGGCGGGGGGAGATGCTGGCCGCCGGTGTGGTGCTGCTGGCGGGGCTGCCGCTGGACGCGCTGGACGGTGCGGTGGCGCGGGCCATGCAGCGGCAAGATCGTTTTGGCGGGGTGCTGGATTCGACGCTCGACCGGTATGCCGACGCTTTCATTTTTAGCGGATTGAGTTATCATTTTGCCGTTCAGGGGCGCTTCGAGATGATGCTGGCGGCGCTGGCTGCCTTGATCGGCAGTTTTGTGGTCAGCTACGTGCGCGCCCGCGCCGGGGAAGCGGGGCTGTCGGTCAAAATCGGCCTGTTCGACCGCTTCGTGCGGGTGGTCATCATCCTGGTCAGCCTGTTCGTCCCGGCGCTGCTGGACGTGGGAGTGCTGGCGCTGGCAGTCGGAACGAACCTAACCGGCTTGCAGCGCCTGTGGTACGTTTATCGAAACATCAACTAAGAGGTCGCTAATCATGGAATTCCAGCGAGAAGGCATTTTACTTTTTGACCAGCTTCAAATCCGATATTATGGGTTAATCATCGTCCTTGCCATGCTGGTGGCGGCGACGGCGGCAGCGCGGCTGGCAAAACGCGCGGGTTATGACCCGGAGCATGTGTGGGGCGGGCTGACGTGGGCGATCATCCCCGGCATTATTTTCGCGCGGCTGTGGTTCGTCCTGTTCCCGTCGAAGTCCATCATCGAAGCTGGGCGGGATACGGCCTGGTACATCCAGAACTTCTTCGACCTGCAAAACGGCGCTATCGCCATCTGGAGCGGCGGGTTGAGCATCTTCGGGGCGGTGCTGGGCGGTTTTCTGGGGGTTTACCTGTACGCGCGGCGCAACAAAATGCCGCTCGGCCCCTGGCTGGACATCGCCGGGGTGGCGCTGCCGCTGGCGCAGGCGATTGGCCGGTGGGCGAACTTCGTCAACCAGGAATTGTATGGCACGGTGACGACCCTGCCCTGGGGCATCACGATTGATTCGGCGCACCGCATCGCGCCTTACGAAAGCACGATTGATTATCCGGCGGCGACAACGCTGTTCCACCCGCTGTTTTTGTACGAATCGCTGTGGAGCGTGCTGGCGTTTATTGTGCTGCTGAACGTATTCCTGCGCTACCGCAGCCGCCTGAAGGCGGGCGACATCTTCCTGTTTTACGTGATGCAGTACGGTGTTATTCGTTTTCTGCTAGAATTTCTGCGCGTGGACGTGACGCTGGTGGGCGGCATCAACGTTTCGCAGGTGGTGACGGCGATTGGTTTTTTGGCGGCGCTGCTGTTTTTCCTGTACCGCCACCGGGCGGGCGCGGCGTCCGAACAGGCCGAACAGCCGTCGGCGTAGGGTGATCTATCAACCTCACCTCTGAATCCCCTCTCTGGATGGAGAGGGGATTTTTTTGCGTGGTGCGAAAGCGAAAAATCTTCGCCAACCTTAACCGCGCGCGCCTCATTCCCGTCGTACAATAATTAATGGATAAACGGAAAAGAATGAGCCGGATAGACAGTGAGGCTTTAGCCCACTGGCAGCGGGCTGAAGCCCGCTGTCCGCTCAGCCCACTGGCAACGGGTTGAAGCTCGCTGTCCATTCAGGCACAGGTCTAATTGGTTTATCCGCAAGAAATACCCCCGCAAAGTAAGGGGACGACAGGCGGCGGATTCCTATACAATAATCTCAGGTACTTCCCCACAAGCAGGTAAATGCTGATGATTGAAGCATATGAGCTAACGAAAGTCTTTGACGACTTCCTGGCGGTTGACCGGGTATCGCTGAGCATCCCGGCGGGCAGCGTGCTGGCGCTGCTGGGGCCGAACGGCGCGGGCAAAACCACCACCGTCCGTATGCTGACGTGCATCTTGGCGCCCAATTCCGGCAGGGCGACGGTGGCGGGTTACGATATCATCGAACAGCCGGAGCGGGTGCGGGCGCAGGTGGGCGTGCTGACCGAACAACACGGCCTGTACGAACGTATGAAGGCGGTCGAATACCTGGACTTCTTTGGGCGTGTGTACCGGCTGGAAGCCGCCGAGCGCCGCCGGCGGGCGCTGAACCTGATGGAGCGTTTTGGGCTGACGAATGCATTGGACAAACGCCTGGGCGAATACTCCAAAGGCATGAAACAAAAACTGGCGCTGGTGCGCGCCATGCTGCACAACCCGCCGGTGCTGCTGCTGGACGAGCCGACCTCCGCGATGGACCCGCATAGCGCCAAACTGGTGCGCGATGCGATCATCGAGCTGCAGCGGGACGAACGCACGTTTTTGATTACCACGCACAACCTGACCGAAGCGCAGCAGCTGGCCGATAAAATCGCCATCATCCGCAGCGGGCGCATCATCGCGTCGGGCGCGTTCGAGGAACTGGCGCGGCAGTTCGTGGGCGACCCGGTGATGGAGCTACGCACCGCCGCGCCGTTTAACGGGCTGGTGAAGGATGTCAGCGATCTGGTGACGGTCGAATCCAGCGGGGATGACTGGATTCGCTACCGGACAACTGACCCGTACAGCATTAACCCGGCGCTGCTGCGGCGCGTGACCGGGCTGGGCGTGGACGTAGTGACGCTGGCCCCGGTTTCGCAAACGCTGGAGGATGTGTATTTACAGGTGGTTAAAGAGGACGAGGGGGTGCCGGCCAATGGCGAGCGCGGCGGTTAAAACGGTCAACACCGGGACGATTCGACCGGGGGTTTGGGCGCAGTTCCGGTGGACGATGAGCAACGCGCTCATCATCACGCGGCGGGAAGTGCGCGACAGCTTCCGCGACTGGCGCATCATCGCGCCGATTGTTATTCTGACGTTTTTGTTCCCGTTCCTGGCGCAGTTTGTGGCCGGGCAGTTCGTCAACTACGTGACCGGCTTCGGGGCAGAACTGATCGGGGAGCGCACGATTCCGTTTTTGCTGATGGTGGTGGGTTTCTTCCCGATTTCGATTTCGCTGGTGATCGCGCTGGAGACGTTCGTCGGGGAAAAAGAGCGCCGCAGCCTGGAGCCGCTGCTAAGCACGCCGCTGACCAATACGGAACTGTACATCGGCAAAACGCTGGCGGCGATGATTCCGCCGCTGGTATCGAGTTTTGGCGGCATGGCGGTTTACATGGGCAGCCTGGTTTTTGGCGAGCTGGGGTGGCGTCCCCAGCCGATGCTGATCGTCCAGATCGTGACACTGACGACGGTACAGGCGCTGGTGATGGTGACGGGCGCGGTGGTGGTATCCAGCCAGACGACCAGCACCCGCGCGGCCAACCTGCTCGCCAGCTTCATCATCATCCCGATGACGCTGCTGATTCAGGGCGAAAGCGCGATCATGTTTTTAGCGCCGGACGCGGAGTCGTCGACAGGAATCGGGGCGCTGTGGGCGATCATCCTGGGTATGGTGGTGGTGGTGACGCTGCTGCTGCGGGTGGGCAACAGCATCTTCAACCGCGAGGAGCTGCTGGGGCGCACGATTGACCAGCTTAACCTCAAAAGCGCGGTGCGGCGCATCTGGCGGCATATGCGGATGGTGGACGCCACCGGTAGGCCGGCGCGCTCGCTGGTGGAGTGGTATCGCGGGGGGGTGTTCGCCAGCCTGGGGCGGGTTAAGACGGCAGCCTGGATCACGATTGCGGTTTTCCTGCTGGCGCTGGCTGCCGGATTTGCCCTGGGGCAGACACCGGAATGGCGGCTGACGCTGGTGGCGACGGGTTCGTTGAGCGAGACGGCCACCAACCTGGGGCAGTACATGAACATTTCGACACAGTTGGGCGGTTTTCGTTTTATCCTGTGGCAGAACGCGCGCATTTTGCTGGCGGCCACGCTGCTGGCGATGTTCTCTTTTGGCGTGGCGGCGCTGGTGCTGACGCCGGCGGTATACGTGGTGCTGGGGTATTTGTTCAGTCAGGTGCTGCTTTCGGGGGTGAACCCGACCTTTATGTTCGCGGGGGTGCTGACGCATGGCATCGTAGAAATTCCGGTGATCGTCATCGCCACCGCAGCGGCGCTGTACCTGGGCGCGGTTGTAACCAAACCGCCCAAAGGCATGACGGTAGGCCAGGCGTGGACGGCGGCGCTGGGCGATACCATTCGCATCGGAATAGGGGTGGTGCTGCCGGGGCTGGTGCTGGCGGCGGCGATTGAGGCTTACATCACGCCGCGCGTGGTGCTGCTGGCGCTGGGCGGGGGATAAAATACGTTTCAAATCCCTAACCGCACAAAACGCGCATCGGCGTATACTATAGGGGACGCGGTGCGCGTTTTCTTTTCGTCTGTAATTGTAACGGAAACCGAACGGCTCGGTTAAAGCAAACAACAAAGGGATTTTATGGCTCGCGTGATTCTGCTCGGTACTGCGGCGGCTGTGTCGGATGCCAACCACGATAACACCCATTTTGTGCTGGTGGGCGATCATGGTCCGCTGCTGGTAGACTGCGGCTCGAACCCGCTGGGCAAGATACAGTACCAGGGGATTGACGATAACGCGCTGCAAGACGTGATTCTGACGCATTTTCACCCCGATCACGTCTCCGGCGTGCCGAATATGCTGATGCAGCTGTGGCTGCTGGGGCGGCAGGCGCCGCTGCGGTTTTACGGCCTGCATCACTGCATCAACCGGCTGGAAGATATGATGGTGGGTTTTTCGTGGCAGGAGTGGCCGAACTTTTTCCCGGTGACGTTTCATCGGGTAAGCGAACGGTGGAACGCGCCGGTGCTGGAAAACGAGGATTTTCGCATCACAGCCTGGCCGGTGCATCACTTCATCCCGACCATCGGGCTGCGGATTGAGAACAAAATCACGGGCAAAGTGCTGGCCTATACCTGCGATACGCAGCCGACCGATTCGCTGTATGAATTGGGGAAAGATGCTGACCTGCTGATCCACGAGGCGGCGGGGGCCAGTTCCGGCCACAGCAGCGCGCGCCAGGCGGGGGAAACGGCGACACGGGTGGGGGCCAAGAGCCTGTATCTGATTCACTACTGGGTATGGAACAGCGACCCCACCCCGCTGGTGGAGGAAGCCCGCCAGACATTCGACGGGCCGGTGACGCTGTGCCAGGATTACGATGTATACGAATTTTAGCCGGACGCCAGCGGCGACTCGCCGTTAGAAGCGGTTTCGACCGGCTTGACGGTGGCGTGCAGAAATTGAAAATCATCACGCGGGGGGATGATCTCGTGAATTTCGGTGATTTCAAATTTGACGCGGCCAATCTGCACGATGTCGCCCACCCTGGGGCGTTCGGTTTCGTTGCGAATGCCGCCGGGGTATTCCCCTCCGACCACAACATAACTGACTTTATAGATCATGGCGGCCTCCTCACCCGGTGATATTTACGAGCCGTTAGAAGGGTTGAGGTTGCGGTGGCGCAGCTTAAAGCTGAGGTCCATCGCAATATTACGCATCATGATATAACCAAGCGCCGTATCCGACGTACACAGGTTCAAAAAGTCGCCGCTGCTGATGGAATAAACGACCGTTTGTTCCTGGGTGGCGATGATGGAAGCGGAGCGGTCGGTTTGGTCGAGCAGGGCCATTTCGCCAAAAATCTGCCCCTGGCCCAGGAACACCGCCGCATGTTTGGCGCCTTTTTCGTCCTTCACGCGCACTTCGACCTCACCCTGGGCGATGATGTACATCTTCTCGCCGGGCATCCCCTGGTCGAAAATCACCTGATCGGCGTTATACACCTCTTTACGGCTGATGTTCGCCAGCCGCTCAAGCTGGTGGGCGTCGAGGCCATGAAATAACTCGACGTGTTTGAGGATATTGACCAGTTCCATAGGTGTTTTCCGTGCTGAACCATTGGTTTTGTTTGTATTATACAGCCGATTGGTGGAATGCGCGCAAACGCCTGGGCGGAGGGTAAAGTGCTGAGTGATGAGCAGGGCCGCCCAAGCGCTATTTATGGACAAACCAATCAGACTGTGCCTGATCGTGAGTGGACGGCGGGCTTCAGCCCGCTGCTGGTGGGCTAAAGTCGAGATAGTGGGCTTAGTATCTATCCGTAAACCAAACCGATTGATCTGATAGCAGAACAGTGGGCTTAAGCCCACTGTCGGGTGGGTTTACGGATAAACTCTTCAGTCCACTGTCTATCAGGCTCGTTCTTTTCCGTTTATCCATTAGGTATTGGCTAGGTATTGGCGCGTGCCAGGCCCCCTCATCCCAACCCTTCTCCCCCGAATTCAGGGGAGAAGGGCTAAAAACAGGCCATTCCTGTTCTGTCTCCGAATGAGGGACAGATGCCCCGTTTATGTTTCGGGCGTGGGTTCTGCGGTGGCTTCGGCGGGCAGCGGTTCGCCGGCTTTGAGAAGTTCTTCCTCGATGATGGCGGCGAAAACCTCGAAAGGCTGCGCGCCGACCACACGGCGGCCATTGATGAAAAAGGTAGGCGTGCCGGTCAGCCCGGCGGACTGGGCGGCGGCAAAATCGTTGCGAATTTCCTCCAGGTGGGTCTGCCCATCCACGCAGGCGTCGAAGGTTGCCACATCCATTTCAAGCTGCACGGCGAAGGCAGTCAGCGCGTCGCGGCTGAGAGTGCGCTGGTTGGCGAACAGCAGGTCGTGATAAGCCCAGAACTGACCCTGGTCGTCGGCGCATTCTGCCGCCAGCGCCGCCCAACCGGAATTCGGCCCCAGGATGGGTGCATCGCGGAAGACGAAACGCACGCGGTCGCCGTAACGTTCCAGCAGCAGCGGCAGGGTATTGATGGCGAAGTTGGCGCAGTGGGGGCAGGTGAAGTCGCTGAAGGAGATGATGATGACGAGGGTATCTTCTGGCCCCAGGGCGGGGTCGTCGTCCGGGCCGATGTCGGCGGGCTGGTTTTCGCGGGCGGTCTGGGTGGCCTGGGCCGCCGCCTGCTGCGTGACAGCCGCGTTCTGCGTCCCCTGCGCCTGGGCGACCAGTGTTTCAAAGACGGCGACCTGCACCGTGCCGACCAGCACGTCCATATCCAGGGTAGGCGCGGGGGTGGGGCTGGCCGGTATAAACGCGGCCAGCGTCCCGGCCAGGCCGGATTGGAATTCGGCGGCCTGGGCGGCCTGGGCATCCAGTCGGTCGGCGAAGGCTTCCAGCGTCATTTCCAGCGCGCGGCTGGTTGGCGATGGGGAGGGCGAGGCCGTCGGGCTGGGTTGGGGCGTATCGGTCGGCTCGGCGGTGAGGGTGGCGAACACCTGGGCGCGGATGCTGTCGGCCAGGGCGGTGGTATCCAGCGTGGGTGCGGGGGTGATGGTAGGCGCGGCCTGCCCGGCACAGCCGGCCAGCAAAATAATAACCAGCGCGGCCAGCAGCGGCGCGGCGCGGTACGGCGTTCGAGGGCGCATGAGATGACCTTTCAGGTAAATGGGATTGAGTCGGGCGAGATTATAGCGGAGAAAGGGGAATGCCCCCAGATGTAAACAAATGTCTGAACAAATGTTCACCTATTATAAGAACATATATGCTATTGTGGTTTAGGCTGCCGGTTCTCAGATGCCAGACAGAAAGCTGGGAACTGGAAACCGGGGACTCTAG
>JAPKMO010000142.1 GCA_026645945.1 Anaerolineae bacterium | reverse complement strand
GCTGGATGATGTCCCCGGTGAAAACGGCCTGATTACCCTGCCCCACCCGGAATTCGTGCGCGACATCAAGGCCGGAATGCAGCTCCTCCTGGATGATGGCAACCTTGAACTGGTCGTTCAGAGGGTTTTAAGCCAATCGCTGGTGTGCGAGGTCGTTGTCGGCGGCCCGCTCAGTTCCCGTAAAGGTGTAACCGCCCCCTCCGCTCGCCTCTCTCTCTCCGCCATCACCGAAAAAGATCGTATGGATGTCGAGTTCGCCCTCAACAAACAGGCCGACTATCTGGCGATGTCTTTCGTCCGTTCGCAGGAGGACATCCGCGAGCTGCGTTGGCTGGTGCGGCATCTGGGCGGCGAAATCGCCATCATCGCCAAAATCGAAAAACACGAGGCGCTGGAGAATATCGAAGAAATCATCGCCGTATCCGACGGCGTGATGGTCGCGCGCGGCGACCTGGGCGTAGAAACGCTGGCGGAAGAAGTGCCGTTCCATCAAAAACGTATCATCCAGCTTTGCAACGTCGCCGGCAAGCCGGTTATCACCGCCACCCAGATGCTTAACTCGATGGTCGAAAACCCCCGCCCCACCCGCGCCGAGGCCAGCGACGTTTATAACGCCATCGTGGACGGCACCGATGCCGTGATGTTAAGCAACGAAACGGCAATGGGCAAATATCCCATCGAAGCCGTCAAAACGATGGCGACGATTGCGGTGATCGCCGAACAGGGCATCTGGGCGAACCGTCCGCCGCAAAACCGAACTGTAACCAGGCCGAATACCGAAGGGCGTGAGGCCATTTCAGACGCCATCAGCCAGGCAACCTGCCAGATTGCCGAGGCGCTGGGTTCCAGGGTGATCGTCACCTCCACGCTCACCGGCTATACCACCCGCCGCGTTGCTAAGGAACGCCCGCGAACGCCTATCCTGTGTGTCACCCCCAGCGAAATCACCTACCGCCGGATGGCGCTCGTCTGGGGTGTTCTGCCGCTGCTCATCCCGGAATTCCGCACCATTGATGAGATGATTAAAACCGTCATCCGCGCCGCTCAAGAGGCCGAACTGGTCGCGCGCGGTGACAACCTGGTGCTGATCGCCGGCGTGCCTTTCGGCGTCGGCGGGCAAACCAACTTCCTGAAGATTCACATCGTCGGGGAAACGACTGACTTTTAATAGTCGTCGCCTTCAATAAACTCAATCGGCTGCGCCGCGCGCGCAGCATTGGTGTATACGGCAGGCGGTTTCCAATCCTCCGGGGCGCTGGCGGGGCGTGTCTGCCGCACCGGTGCGGCCGGCTCGGCCATATGCCCCGTCTGCGGGGTCGCGCAGTATGGACACAACTGCCAGGAAAGCTCCAGCATTTTGCCGCAGCGCAGGCAGGGTTTTTTCAAACGGGTGTGGCAGTGTGGGCAGGCCTGCCAATCATCCTGCACTCGCTGGCTGCACCCAGGGCATTTGGGCTTTTCCTCGATTTCCTGGAGCAAAGCCTCTTCTTCCAACGAGCGTTCGTAAGCCTCGCCCAGCGTCTCGCGCGGGCGCAGCAGCAAATAAATGAGCAGCCCCGGAACGGTCAGCACCGCTACCATAAAGGCCATGCCAAGCTGCGCCAAAACATCCCGCGAACGGGCGCGCATGTCCCGATATGTCCAGATGACCAACGCCAGCCAGAAGGCCGCCAGGATGATACCGGCATAAACCGTGACCGCCAGAACAATATCTTCGGAAAGGCCGAACTCCGTCAGAAAATTACCCATAACCAGCTTCCCCGCGCATTTAATGAATACGAGTATAACACAGCCCGAAATGCCGCAAAACACAACCCTCTGAAAACAGGTCTGATGATACAATGTACGCAGTGTCCATACCTGTCACAGAGGCAGCAGTAAAACCCCCATGCACCCGGAAAACCCTCTCCACAGCGCTGCCGATGCCGATCTCCTGACCCTGCTCCTGCGCGCCGGGGGCTGCGCTTCGCAAGAGGCCGCGCCGGCTGCGTTTCATCTTCTGTCGTACCTGGGGAACCTCCCGGCTGTAATGCGCGTTTCCACCGCTCGTTTAGAGCAGATAACCGGGCTGCCCGAAACACATCTGCTGCCCCTTTTTGCCGCGATTGAACTGGGTAGGCGTTTATACAGCTTCAACAACGGCGAATGTCCGGTCGTCCAGGGCGCGGAGGATGCCGCGCAGCTCATCGGCGATATGGCTCAACTGCTCCAGGAACACGTGCGGCTGATTTTGCTGGACACTCATAACCGGGTTATTGCTATGCCGACGTTATACATCGGCACTTTACACGGCGCGGTCATTCGGGTATCCGAGATTCTGCGCGAAGCAGTGATGCGGAACAGCCCGGCCTTCATCCTGGCGCACAACCACCCATCTGGCGACCCTGCACCTTCGCCAGAAGACATCGAACTGACCCGTATGGTGATCGCCGCCGGCAAGCTGCTGGACATCCAGATCCTCGACCACTTAATCATCAGCCAGCGGGGATGGCTCTCGCTCAGGCAGCAGGGGCTGGCCTTCCAGAATCCCTAACCGGCTGGCGGTGCGCCCGGCTGATTATTGGGCATCTGCCCCGCCAGCAGGCTGACCTCACCGATACTGACATCGTACTGGTGGCCGGAAGCATAAAACTGGACATTCAAAATCGTCTGAGGGCGTTCATCCGGCCCCATCAGCGCAAAAAGATTGCTGCTGCTGTACGTGTACCAGGATTTTTCATTCACGCGGTCGTGTTCCTGCTGGCAGCTGCTGCACGTTAACGGATTACCCGGCTGCGGCTCGAGATAGTAAAAACCATGATACCATTTCTGAAGCTCGCCGTTCTGGTCAACGTAATCCACCTGCAACATCAGCGGACATTCGCTGCCCTGCCAGCCGCAGGCGGCCAGCGATTGGTAGTTGAGGCTAAAGCTCGCGCGCACTTCCAGATAGTCGTAACCGCTCACGTCACGCCCGCTCTGGCCCAGAAAAGCCACACAGCGTGTTTCGCCGTTTGAGGTCGCGTTTTCGCCGCGTAAAAACCGCATGATGGTACGCCCATCCAAAATCTCGGTTCGGTACGACCCGCGCGGCGCGCTCACCTGGTCATTGCGGCATCCCCAGATGCGGGCAACCACCTGCATTTCCCCGCTGTCGTTCTCGACCAAAGCCGTATCTTCAAAAGTGCTGTTTTCCAGAAGATTGGTGTAAGCAGGCAGCACCACCACCTGGTCGGGAGCCTCGGTATAAACTATGCCTTGACTGTCTGCCGGTATGTCGCGCCCCTGGCTGCGATCTGGCGGGATCAACGCTGCTTTTCCCTCTTGGTTAACGACACGGGTCCGTCCTTCTCGAACGCTGACCGAATAGCGCCCGCTCTCGCCCAGGTCAATCAGATTGCCCTGCCGTGTGTTGATAGTCATGCGGAAAAAACCTGCCAGATCACGGACGACAAATATCTCCAGGTCGCCGGTGAAGTCCAGCAGTTCGATGCTGTACTGATTATTCCCCCAGTCAAAACGCGGGCGCAGCGCCCGGCGCAGGATGAAATTTGTCCCCCCTTTAACCGTCACCGCAGCGATCAAATGCCTTTCCCGCTGCGGGTCGAAGAAAAACACGGTGGCCTGCGACTGTCCATCCGTCCCGGTGTTTAACTCATCGCCGTTCAGCAGCTCTCGCTCCAGCGGCACGAACTGCTGGTTAACGCCGATGGAGCCCCGGCCAACCCGCAGCTGCATATCCAGCGGCATGGTGGACTGGAACAGAAAATAATAGACACCCACACCGGTCGCCACACAGGTCAGGCAAAAGATCGCAAAAGCAAGTAACAGCACACCCCATGCTACCCGCTGCGGGTCATGGCGCGCGCGCGGCACGCCGTCTCGGACTGTGATGCTGGCGTCGCTCATTTTTACCCTCGTAACCGGTTTTGACCGGACGATTATAACACAACCGCCGCTCTCACCTACCTCGACGCGCCCTCTGGCCTCATGTATAATCATTAAAATAACCATCCGCGAATTGGAGTAAACGGAGAATAAATTTATGTCCGGCCATAGTAAATGGTCTACCATAAAACGCAAAAAAGGGGCTGAAGACGCCAAACGGGGCAAAATATTCACGCGGCTGGCGCGCGATATAACCATCGCCGTGCGCGAAGGTGGCAGCAGCGACGAAAACAGCAACCCTAAACTCAAGATCGCCATCGCCAAAGCCAAATCGAATAACATGCCAAAGGAAAATATCGAGCGCGCTATTCAGCGTGCCGTCGGCGGCGCTGACGGCGAGAGCGTTGAGGAGATCACCTACGAAGGTTATGGCCCCGATGGTGTGGCCTTCCTGGTAGATGTGATGACCGATAACAAAAATCGCGCGCTGGCCGAAGTCAAACGCGCTTTCACCCGCGCCGGAGGCAGTCTGGCATCGGCAGGCTCGGTCGCCTGGCAGTTTGAACGTAAGGGTTACATCACCCTCAAAGGCGACAACCTCAACTTCGACGAAATTTTTATGGTCGCTGCCGAAGCTGGCGCGGATGATGTGCTGGATGAGGACGGCGTCATCGCTGTCTACACGCCGCGCGAACTGTTCGCCGCCGTCGAACAGGCGTTAACCGAAGCCGGCTATGAAATTGACGAATCCGAGCTGCGGTGGGAAGCCAAAAATGAAACCGAGCTGGCGCTGGAAAAAGCCTTGCAGAACATGCGCTTGCAGGAACATCTCGAAGAATTGGATGATGTGCAGGCGGTTGCCTCGAACCTGCTGATTACCGACCAGCTTATCACGGCGCTCGAAACAGCCTGATGCTCTCGCTGGGTATTGACCCTGGCATGGCGACTATAGGCTATGGCCTGGTGCAGGAAATGCAGGATGGTTCGCTTCAGGCCACAGCCTATGGCGTCATCACAACGCCGCCCGAACTGCCGTCCTGGGAACGCCTGAAAGCCATTTACGAACAGGTTACGGCGCTCATCGAACGCCACCGCCCTGACCATGCGGCGGTCGAAGAGTTGTTTTTCGCCCGCAACGTCACGACGGCCATCGCCGTCGCACAGGGGCGGGGCGTCATCCTGCTGGCACTGGCCGAGGCGGGCATACCCATCGCAGAGTATAAACCGAACTTCATTAAACAGGCGGTTTCAGGTTATGGCGGCGCGAAAAAACCGCAGATGCAGGAAATGGTTCGTATTCTACTGGGGCTTGAAGCCATCCCGCGCCCTGACGACGCTGCCGACGCGCTGGCGGTCGCCATCACCGATATTCACAGCCTGCGTTTTGCCGGTTTAGCAAACGAATGAGGAAACATGATTGCCAGTATCCAGGGAACACTTGCCGCCGCTCACCGCGATCATATCGTCATCGTAACCGGCGGCATCGGTTACAAAGTTTTTGCTCCTCATTCAACGCTGGAACGGCTGGACGCTGGCGAGATTTTTTTGCATACTGCGATGGTCGTCCGCGAAGATTCGCTGGCCCTGTACGGTTTTGCGACCGTTGAAGAACGCGATCTGTTTGAAGTCCTGCTGACGATCGGCGGCGTTGGCCCCAAAATGGCATTAGCCATTTTAAGCACCCTCACCCTGGATAACCTTCGCAACGCGGTAGTCAGCGAACGCGCGGAAATTTTGACCCGCGTGCCGGGCATCGGCAAAAAAAGCGCCCAGAAGATTCTAATCGAACTGAAAGACAAACTCAAATTCGGCCTGGACACCGCGCCCATTACCGCTTTTGATGATGTCAACAGCGACGTACTGGACGCTCTGGTGGCGCTGGGTTACTCTATCGTTGAAGCGCAGACCGCCATACAATCATTGCCAAAAGACGCGCCATCGAATGTCGAAGAGCGCGTTCGCCTGGCGCTTCAGTATTTCGCCTGATAGGGATGCAGCCATGACAACTTCGCTCGACCAGTATCCACAGCGCGACGGCCTTTACCGTATCCTGCCGGAAGGGGTGGCCGTCCATAACCGCTACCAGGATCAGATCGTCGTCCTCGATGCCTTGAGTAGCGAAATCTGGCTGCGCGCTGACGGCAAAACCTCGCTTCGGGAGATCGCCGCCGACCTGGCGGGATGGTTTAAAAAACCGTCCGCCGTCATGAACCGTCTGGTAGCCATGCTGGTGGTTATCCTCAACAGCGAAGGGGTGTTATACCAGCAGGATCAGCCATCGGAACTGCCCTACCACCTGGCGTTTCCCCAGGAAGACCAGGACATCAACCAGATGTACGAAAGCCTGTCCGCCGCCGGCTGGCTAGACGAATAGGAAATGGTTTTATGATGACCGGCGCGCTCATCGGCAAACGGGTTAACCTGCTGGATAAGGGCTGGATCGAACTGCTGGACATGCTGCCCCACCCCGATTCAAACCTCTCCGGCGACCTCGCCATCGTCAATGCGGCGCGGGTCAGTTTTCTGGGCGAGACGAAAGGGGAAGAAAAAGACAAAAAGCTGCTCTTTTATCTGATGCGCCACCGCCACACCTCGCCGTTCGAGATGGTCGAGTTTAAGTTCCGCGTGCGCGCCCCATTGGTGACCTGGTGGCAGTGGGTTCGGCATCGCACCTGGAGCATGAATGCCCAGTCAGGACGTTATACCGCCTTTGAGGAAAACGATTTTTATGTGCCTGACATATGGCGACGGCAGGCCGCCAGCAACAAACAGGCCAGCGAAGGGGAAATCGGCCAGGAAACCGGCGATCAGCTAACTCAAAAACTGCTCCAGCACTACGAACAGGGTTATGCGCTCTACCGGCAGGCGCTTGATGCCGGCGTCTCGAAAGAAATGGCGCGTTTATTCCTGCCCGGCTTCAGTGTTTATTATACCTGGGTTGTGAAAGTGGACGCCCACAACCTGATGCACTTCCTCAAACTCCGCATGGCGTCCGACGCCCAGTACGAAATCCGCGTTTATGCCCAAGCCATTTATCACGAATTTTTTAAACCAGCCCTACCCTGGACGGCAGAGGCCTTTGAGCAGTATATGCTTAATCCCCCCGCCTCTTAACGCGCTTTAGTCGTTTTATGCCGCCCTACTGCGGGAACAGCTCCCCGCCGACGCTGATGCACATCTGCTGACCCATAGCGTCCATCGGGTACACGTTCCACCCGTATCGTTTGCCACGCTCGAACAGTTCCGCCGGAAACAGAAACGTGGTTTCCACTGTATACCCTACAAACAGTTCATTCCCGAATTCGTCAATCAGGTTCACCCGGTAGCTCGCCGCTGTTTCCGCCGCAGCCCAGGCGACCAGTGCCTCCGAGCCAAGCCGGAACGACGTGTTATAACGCGACCGGTCTTCACGAAAAGTCGCGCAGGCTGGCAGCGTCGCCTGTCCGGCGGGGAAACCGACGTTTGGATTACTCACCGGCGGCGGCATTTCGGTCGGCGGCTGCGTGGCTGCTTCAACCGGCACCGGTGAAGGCGTCCACGTGGGCGGCAGTGTTGGCCGCTGAACTGGCGGCGCGGTCGGCGGCTGTGTGGCTGTCGGCAGCGGCGTTTCGGTCGGCTGTTCGACAGGAAGCCCCGTCGGCATGAGCGTCGGCAGCGTTTCCGCCGACTGTTCGCCGCACCCCACTAACAGGGCAGCCACAATTAGCAAAAAAATCGTTACGTTAATCTGGCGCATTTCCGGTTATCCATCCGATCACAAGCATGATAAGAACCAGGCCGACGGCCAGCAGGCCCAGGCCGCCGTACCACAAAATCGCCACGCGCGCGGGTATATCCTCGTCAACTGTGCCGACAATCAAAAACCACCCCAGTACATACATCACCAGACCTGCGCCTGTCGAAATCAAAGCCGGCATTAAAGTGGTGGAATCATCATAAAAATAACGCAGATACACCGCATCTACCATCGGGCTGAGCGCGAACGTGACCGCCAGGGCAAAAACCGCAGCCATCACCACGCGCGCCGAACGCGGCAGGCTCAGGATGCTCCGCGCTATACGTACCGGCGCGGGTTCGCGTGGTGGCCGAACCGGATGATCGGAGGCCGTGGAACGAACGCGCGAACGGCGGCTCATGTTTCACCCTGTTTCGGCGGCTGCCACCTGAGCAGCTGATTCGTTTCCAACTCGGCGTTTATCATAAACGCCGACGCGCGTTCAAAATAATCGCGCATCACCGCCCGCGCCGGTTCGGGTATGTTACATTCATCTATCGCCCACAACATATGCCCCAACCAGTGGTCGCGGGCTTCCTGATTGATCGGAAAAGGCAGATGGCGCTGCCGCAGGCGGGGATGCCCGCGTTCCTCGGCGTAACGCGCCGGCCCGCCAAAAAACTGCGTCAAAAACAAAAACTGCCATCTTTTGCCGGGTTCCAGATCATCGGGAAACAGCGGACGCAGCACCGGGTCGGCCTCCACCTTTTCATAGAACAAACCAACCAGTTTTTGAAACGCTGCATCCCCACCGGCAGCCTCGTAAATTGTTTCTTCCTGATCGTCCGCCATATTTCAACTCGCCGTCAAACCGCATTCTACCACGATGATACCTCAAAAGTTTGACTGGACAATTAAGCGCACAAGAGTACAATCGTCCCGGCAGATAAATTATGGCTGCGATACCCCCTCTTTTAAGGAGTGTTTTATGAACTTTCTACAGCGCCGGATCGGGCTGTTTCTCTTGCTGATGTTTGTTTTAATCCCCGGTGTATTATCGGCACAGGAAAGTGAGACCGTTACGGTCGTCGGTTCCGGCACGGTCGCCCCGCTTTTCGAGGCGCTGGCGGCTGTCGGCGCGGCGGATGTCGGCCTGAATTCGACCATCACCGGCACGAACGGTGGCTTCGCGCGGTTCTGTCAATCCCAGGCAGACCTGACCACCGCCAACCGCCCCATTTCCGCCGAAGAAGACGCGGCTTGTTCCCAGGCCGGGGTGAACTATGTTGAACTGCTGGTCGCCCACCATATCCTGGCGATCATCGCCAACCCGGACGCCGAGTACGCCCAGTGCCTTTCTGCCGGCGACCTGAGCGCCATTTTTGCGCCCAGCGCCCAGGAAACCACTACCAACTGGAATCAACTTGACCCGAATAACCCGGACGTTTCGCTGGAGGTATACGCTCCCGCAGAAGGCAGCCCTACCTTTGCCATGCTGGATAATATCATCGGCGGCGACGGCATCCGCACCGATGCAGCCTTCCAGAGCAGCGACGCGGACACTATCGCGGCGGTCAGCCGGTCGAACGGCGCCGTCGGTGCGGTCAGCCTGGCGGCTGCCGAAAAAGCCGGCGAAACCGTTAAAATTCTGGAACTAAACCTCAATCAAGTGGCCGGCTGCGCTCGGCCTTCCGCCGAGGCGGTCGAAAACCGCCTTTACGAAGCCGCCACCCCCTTGTTCGTTTATGTGAATCGCGCGGCGCTGGACAAACCCGGCCTGCGTGATCTTCTGGATTTTATGGTTGGCGACGAGGCTGCCGCTGTTGTAACGGAACAGGGTTTTACCCCCCCGACCGCCGCCGCCTATGAAACCGACCGCGCCGTTCTCGAAGGCACGCTGGAACGGCAGTTCAGCCGGGGCGCGGGCGATTACCAGATTCCGGCAGGGCTGTCCGGCGCTGTCGCCATCGGCGGGACGGCTACCGGGCGCAGTTACCTGGACGGCCTGATTTCCAGTTTTAACGCCAGTTATCCCGGCGTCACCACCGATTTTTCGCCGGAGGGCGACCCGGCAGGTTTCCGCCGCCTGTGCAACGGCGAGCTTGATCTGGTGATTGCCGCCGGTCAGCTTTCGCCGGAGCAAATACAGAACTGTGAAGCCAATAACATCACACCGCTGACGATTGAACTGGGGCGCCGCGCGGTCATCCTGCTGGCAAATGCCGACAGCGAGTATCTGGCCTGCCTGACCACCGAGCAGCTAAAAACCATCTGGAGCGCCGAATCCGGCGGCGCCGTTACGACCTGGAATGAGGTCAGCGTCGAATTTCCCGAAACCCCCATGACGCTGTTCGCGCCTGCGACCGGCAGCATTTATACGGACGTGCTGCTGCTCTCGGCAGCCGGGGCCAGCCTCCCGGTTCGGGCAGACACGCAGACCAACACCGATCCCCTGTACCGCGCGGCGGCGACCGCCAATGTCGCGGGTGGGCTGACGTATATGAGCTGGGCGGAATACCAGCGCGTCCTGGCAAATAACCAATCGAATATCCAACTGACGGCGGTGGACGCCGGAGACGGCTGCATCACCCCATCGCCTGAGACGATCACTGACGGTTCTTATCCGCTCGCTCTGCCCGCGCGGTTTATCATCAGCCAGCCTGCCCTCAACCGGGCGGAAGTCCAGTCGTTCCTCTGGTATGCTTTCAGCGACGAAAACTT
>JAPKMO010000141.1 GCA_026645945.1 Anaerolineae bacterium | reverse complement strand
CCTGCTGGGCGGCGAGGGAACCATTCCTGGCGTCATCGTTGGCGCAATGCTGATCGGCATCCTACAGAATGAGATGGTCATCCTGAAGGTTGACCCCTACTATCACAAAATCATCATTTACACCGTGCTGCTGATCGCCATCACGATTGACTACGTGCGGCGGCGCTGGCGGACGCTCATGATCGCCAATGTGATCGACTCGCTGCGGCAGCGACGCGAGTAGGGCTTGCCCGACTCTTTTTGGGGCGCAGCAGGCAGCGCCCTACAGAATTATCTTCTCGTCCGTAAACAGAGCCGATAGCTTAAAACCGCCGTGTTGTGGACTATCTATCACACGTGGGTTTAAGTACGCCCGGTTGACAGAAAAGAGAACGGTAAAACACCCATGTACTTTCATCCTGACTCGCAAATCATCAAATTGCAGGAACACGCGCGCGATTTACGGCTCGACAGCCTGGAGATGATTCACCGGCGGCAGGCCGGGCATCCCGGCGGATCGCTGTCGGCGGCGGATATTGTCGCGGCGCTGTTTTTCCACAAAATGCGGATTGATCCCCAAAATCCAGCCTGGCCGGAGCGGGATCGTTTTATCCTGAGCAAAGGCCATGCGTCGGCGCTGCTGTATGCGGCGCTGGCCCAATGTGGTTATTTCCCCCACGAAGACCTGCGCCGCTGGGGCGAACTCGATTGTCATTTGCAGGGACACCCGGACCGCCTGAAAACGCCCGGCGTGGATATGACGGCGGGCCTGTTGGGTCACGGCGTCGCTGTCGGCGTTGGCATTGCGCTGGCAGCGCGGATGGATGGCCTGTCATTTCGCACCTACGTGCTGATGGGTGATGGCGAATGTCAGGGCGGGATCGTCTGGGAAGGGGCGATGGTGGCGGCGAAATATCGCCTGGCGAATTTGACCGCGATTGTTGATTTTAACAATGTGCAGCTCGACGGCACTGTTCACGACATTCTGCCCCTCGAACCGCTGGCGGATAAATGGCGGGCGTGCAATTGGGCTGTGATCGAGATCAACGGCCACGACATGCGCCAGATTCTCCAGGCGCTCGATAGCGCCGACGAGATTCATGATCGCCCAACGGTGATTATCGCCCGCACGACGAAAGGGAAAGGCGTCTCCTTTATGGAAAATAAATCGCACTGGCACGGTGTTGCGCCGAACGATGCGCAGTTGGCCCAGGCCATGGCGGAGATTAAAGGAGCGGGGTATCATGGCTGAAATTTCGATGCGCGAAGGCTACGGTAAGGCACTGGCCGCGTATGGCGCGGTCAATCCCAACGTGATCGTGTTGGATGTGGACACGTCCGCTTCCACGCTCACCCATTTTTTCGCCAAACAATATCCCCAACGGTTTTACAACATCGGGATCGCCGAACCATGCATGATTGACGTGGCGGTTGGTTTGGCGCTGAGCGGCAAAATCCCGTTCGCCAACGGCTTTTCGGCACTGCTGGCGCTGCGGGCATTGGAGCAGATCCGCACCTGCGTAGCTTATGCGCGGACAAACGTCAAAATCGCGGCCAGCTACGCCGGGGTATCGGACTTTAAGGATGGGCCGACGCATCATTCCATTATGGACATCGCCATCATGCGCGCCATGCCGGAGATGACGGTTATTGTCCCGGCGGACGCCAATGAAGCAGGGGCGTGGGTCCCGGTCATTGCCGAGTATGATGGGCCGGTGTACCTACGCATCAGCCGTGCGGCGACGCTGCCCGTGCATGATTCCACCGTGACGGTACAGATCGGCAAAGGCATCACGCTGCGCGACGGCGGCGACGTAACAATCATCGCGGCGGGTTCAATGGTTGGGCGGAGTTTACTGGCTGCCGACCAACTCGCGGCGCGCGGACTCGATGCGCGCGTGTTGGAAATACATACGATCAAACCCATTGACGCGCCGCTCATCCTGCAAGCGGCGGCGGAAACAGGTGCGATTGTCACCGCCGAAGAACACACAATCCTGGGCGGGCTGGGCGGTGCAGTGGCCGAGGTGTTGAGCCAGCATCATCCTATCCCGCTGGAAATGGTCGGCGTCCACGACACGTTTACACGCACCGCGCCCACGACGGAAGCGTTAATGGATGCCTTCTGTATGGGCGTCGAAGATATATGCAGCGCCGCCGAACGGGTGATCCAAAGAAAAAGATAGCGGGGAGTTGGCTATGAAAATCGCAGTTATTAACGAAACGAGCGCGGCGGATCGTAACGCCGATATTCTCGCGGCGCTCGATGGGCGCGGCCATACCATCATCAACGCCGGCATGACCAAAAACTACGCCACGCCGGAGCTGAGCTACATCCATACCGGGTTGTTGAGCGCCATTTTGCTGAACCTCAAGCGGGTTGATTTTGTGGTCGGCGGGTGCGGCACAGGCCAGGGTTATCTCAATTCGGTGATGCAGTATCCCGGCGTGTTCTGCGGACACATCATCAATTCGTTGGATGCGTGGCTGTTCACGCAGATCAACGGTGGCAACTGCATTTCGCTGATGCTCAACCAGGGTTACGGGTGGGCCGCCGACGTGAACCTGCGTTTTATCTTTGACCGGATTTTTAGCGTCGAGTCTGGCGCGGGGTATCCGCCCCACCGCAAAGAACCGCAGCAGCAGGCGCGGCAAATCCTGAGCCAGGTTTCTGTGATGACACACTGCTCAATGGCGGAGATCATCGCCACCTTGCCGGAGGAAATTATCCGGCCCACGCTGGATTATCCCGGCGTGAAGGAGCTGATCGACGCCGACTCGATAGAAGATGAGACGTTTAGAGCGGCACTGCTCAAGCGGATGTGAAAGGTAATTATAAACATGGAACCGAAAATCCTTTCGAATTACATTAACGGCCAATGGCAAAAATCCTCGTCGGATGTGTATCAGGATGTGGTGAACCCGGCAACCGGCGATGTGATTGCGCGGGTGCCGATGTCGTCTCCGCAGGAGGTTGATCTGGCGGCGCGGGGCGCTGCGACGGCGGCGGACGCCTGGCGGCGCGTCCCCCCGGCAGAGCGGATTCAATACCTATTCAAGCTGAAAAATCTGCTCGAAGAACACATTGACGAGCTTTCCCGCATGATTACCAACGAGAACGGCAAGACGTTCGCCGAGGCGAAAGGCGAGATGCGCCGCGCGATTGAAAACGTGGAAGTTGCCTGTGGCATCCCGATCTTGATGCAAGGCACGATCTCCGAAGACATCGCGCCAGGCATTGACGAACTGATGATCCGGCAGCCGGTGGGCGTCGCAGCCATTATCGCGCCGTTCAACTTTCCCGGCATGATTCCGTTCTGGTTCCTGCCCTACGCAGTTGCCACCGGGAACACGGTTATCGTCAAGCCGTCCGAACGCTGTCCGGTGACGATGCACATGGCTGCCGAACTGCTCGAAGCCGCCGGATTTCCGCCCGGTGTAGTCAACATCGTCAACGGCGGCGCGGACTGTGTGAACGCGATCCTCGATCATCCCCTAATCCAGGCGGTGAGTTTTGTCGGCTCGACCTCCGTAGCGCGGCACATCTATGCGCGTGGGTCGGCCAATGGCAAGCGAGTGCAGGCGCAGGGCGGGGCGAAAAATCCCGTCGTCATTTTGCCAGATGCCGACCTGGACATGACCACGCGCATTGTGGCCGACAGCGCCTTTGGCAATGCGGGCCAACGCTGCCTCGCCGCATCGCTGGCGATCACGGTTGGCAAAGCGCGCGAGTTGTTCACCGAGGCGATCACCGAGGCGGCAAAACAGCGCGTAGTCGGCTACGGCCTGGATGAAGCTGTAACGATGGGACCCGTCATCACGCCGCAGAGCAAAGCGCGCATCGAGGGCTTAATCCAGATCGGGCTGGACGAAGGCGCAAAGGCGATTCTTGACGGGCGCAACACGACTATCAGCCGCTACGAGCGGGGCAATTTTCTGCGCCCGACCATTTTACAGGACGTGCGGCCCGGCAGCACGGCTGCCCGCACCGAAATTTTCGGCCCGGTGCTGGGCTTGATGCACGCAGACACTGTAGACGAGGCTATCGCGCTGGTAAACAGCGGCGAGTATGGGAATATGGCCTGCCTGTTTACCAGCAGCGGCTCTGCCGCGCGCAAGTTCCGCTACGAGGCGCAGGCGGGCAACATCGGAATCAATATCGGGGTCGCCGCGCCGATGGCGTTTTTCCCGTTCAGCGGGTGGAAGGCGAGCTTCTTCGGCACGCTGCACGGCCAGAGTCACCATGCCGTCGAGTTCTTCACGCAGACCAAAGTAGTGATCGAACGCTGGCCGAAAGAATGGTCGCGGCAGTTTTAGGAGAATGAAGGAAATCAACCCGTGAGGAAAATTTATGACCGACACCATGACCTCACTCGAACGCATTGAGGCGACGATCCATTTTAGAAAACCGGATCGCGTACCGGTGGATTTGCACAACTTCCAGCCCGCCGCCCGCGCGACCGGGCTGCCGATGTCCGAGGTTTTTCAGAACGGCGAGCTGCTGGCAGAGGCGATGCTCCAGGCATGGCGCAAGTTCGGACATGATATGATTCTGCTGGAAAACGGCACGGCCTGTAACGCGCAGGCGTGTGGCCTTAAAGTCACCTACCGGGACGACATGGCTCCGGCAGCGCACGACCCGATTATCAAGAGCCTGTCGGAAGTGGCTGACCTGGAAGTACCCGACCCATATACCGCGTTTCCCATGAACGAAATTCTGAAGGCGACCCGCATCCTCTCGAAAGAGATCGGGGATAAAGTGTGGATTTGCGCCCGCGCCGACCAGGGCCCAATGGACCTGAGCGGGCAAATTCGCGGCCTCAACGAGTTTATGATGGACATCGGCTATGGCGAGGAGCCGGAACTCATCCACGCGCTGTTGGACTACTCGCGCCGGGTGGCGACGCGCTACGCTTTCGCGCTGATCGAGTGCGGCGGGCATTCGACCTCAATCGGCGAGCCGTTGGGTGGGCCGGAACTGCTCTCCCCTCGGCATTACAAGGAGTATCCCTGGCGGCACGAAAAAGCGATGGTTGACGAGCTGAAGGCGGCAGGCATCATCCTGCATAACCATATCTGCGGCAACACCATCCCGATTATTGACGACTTCATTGCCACCGGCGCGCAGGTATTGGAGATCGATCATAAAACAGATATGCACATCGCCAAAGCCCACGCGCGCGGCAAAACCACACTGCTGGGCAATATTGACACCTCCATCCTCACTTATGGCACACCGCAGGACGTGGAGGATGCCTGCCGCGCTGCGATTGACATCCTGGGGCCGGATTACGGGTTCATCCTGGGGCCGGGCTGCGCGATGGGCCCCGAAACGCCGGACGACAATATTCATGCGCTGGTCGAGTCCGCCAAAAAGTATGGTGTATATCGCTGAACGCTAATGGCGGACAAGGGATAACTGACAACTATTTTTCACTTTGAGGGGGGTTTTATGTCAGCAAACAAACCGGTCGGGATCGGCTTCATTGGCGCAGGCGAGATCTCTATTTTGCACGCCAAAGCCATACATGCCATCCCTGAAGCGCGGCTGGTTGGGCTGTTTGATATCATGCAGTCACGGGCGGAAGAGCGCGCCCAACTCTACGGATGTCGCCAGTACGACACCCCAGAAGATCTGGTCAAAGACCCGGCGATAGACGCGGTGTTTGTCCTCACCGCTTTGGAATCCCACCTGCATTACACCAGGATGGCGCTGGAAAACGGCAGACACGTTCTCGTCGAAAAGCCCCTCGGCGCAACGGTGGCCGAAGTTGAGGAGATGAAACACACCGCCGAACGCCTGGGGCTGGTGTGTGTACCCGGCCATAACATGATCCATGAAGACAGCCTGGCACGCGCGCGGGCATTGATCCAAAATGGCGATATCGGGAAAGTCGTTTCGTGTTATGTGCTGTACAACATCCACCACTCCGAGGAGCGCGCCTCGACGCTGCCGGGTATGGTTCGCCATATCCTGCAACATAATATTTACACGATGATGTATCTGGTGGGGCGTCCGACGCGCGTCGCGGCGATGAAAGCTGTTCGCCATTACGAGACACTCACCAAAGAAGACCTGGCGATGGTGCTGGTTGATCTGGAATGCGGCGGGATCGCGCACCTGTGCGCCAGCTTCGCGGCGGACGATCTCTCCGCCGATCCCTGGACATTTATGGTCAAGGTGATCGGGACAGAAGGCACGACGCGCTACACCTATCAGGATTGGGTCGAAGCCAAACGTGGCATTTCGCACTCGCGGTTATATACGGCATACCAGGGTACGATTACCAACGAAGACCGCCATTTTGTGAATGTGTGTCTCAAGGGCGGCCAGCCGCTTTCCACGATGGAAGACGCGATCATCTCGCAGAAAGTAGTTGAGGCAGTTGAAAAATCGCTGGCCGAAGACCGGATCGTATCCATCATCTGATGTCCGTCACAACGCTCGCAGAATGTCAAGCTGCGAGCGTTGTCGGTTGTTATTGTGTCCGGCAATAAAGCGGCTGAAAATGTCAATGACGGTGTAGAGGATGAGCTGAAATAGACGAGAAACAGGGAATGGAATGTGACTTGCCGACAATGACTTTCTGGCGCATGGAGCCGAAACGCGACGTGACAACCATCGTCGTGCAGCCGTTTGAAATCCTCAGCGCGGAGATCGTGACCGGTCTGGAAGCTGAAGTCCGGGACATCCGGCGCTTTCTCAAACAAAACGCGCAGTTATGGATTAAAGTATAGACCAGACAAAGCGTGTCCCCGTTATACCCACAAATGATTATAACCCGTTATGAATGTTATTGAACCTTAGAACGCCATCAGGTATACTCGGCGCTCACCGGATGAACACCGCTGCCGGTTTAACCGAGAATCGCATTTTAGTGACTTTAGCGGTATCATGGTGATGTTTAAAAGTTCTTGAAAGGACGAAAGGCTCTATGTTCGACACCTTACCGCAAAGCGCCGAGGTCGTCCGCGACTGGCGCTGGGAGCAGTACCAACCCTATTTTGACGACCTGGCCGGGCGCGACCTGACGGAGGCCAGCATCGGCCAGTGGTTAGCCGACTGGACACGCCTGGCCGATCTGGTTCACCAGAACTTCGTCCGGCGGCACATCGCCACCACGCTCGACACCGGCGATAAGGAAGCTGTCGAACGGCTGCAAACCTTTATGCGCGAGGTCGGCGAACCGGCACAGGTGGCCGATAACCGGCTGACCCGCAAGCTGCTGGACAGCGGCTTGCAGCCGCAGGGGTACGCCGCGCCGATGCGGGCGCTGCGCGCCGACGCCGAACTGTTCCGCGAGGAAAACGTGCCGCTGTTCACCGAAGAACAAAAGCTGCAAAACGATTACGATGCCGTCATCGGCGCGCAAACGGTGATGTGGGAAGGCCAGGAAGTCACGCTCACCCAGCTTAAGCCGGTCTTTCAGTCGGACGACCGCGCCCTGCGCGAGCGCGCCTGGCGGCTGATCTCCGAACGGCGGCTGGCCGACCGCGAATCGCTCAACGAAATCTGGAAAAAATTCCTGGCGCTGCGCCTGAAGATCGCCCGCAACGCCGGTTATGACGATTACCGCGCCTTCCGCTGGAAGCAGTTCGGGCGTTTTGATTACACGCCGCAGGACTGCGAAACGTTCCATGCCGCCATCGAGCAGGTGGTTGTGCCGGCGGCCACGCGCATTTACGAGCGCCAGCGCCAGATGTTGGGCGTTGACCGGCTGCGCCCCTGGGACCTCGACCGCGACGACGTATACCCACCGTCCCGCCCGCCGCTGAAACCGTTTACGACGGTAGACGAACTGGTGAGCAGGGCCGAGGCCATCTTCACCCGTGTAGACCCGGAACTGGGCGCGGACTTCGCCTCCATGCGGCAGCGCAGCCTGCTCGACCTGGATAACCGCAAAGGCAAAGCGCCGGGTGGTTATCAGGCGGCCATCACCATCGGCACGCCGTTTATTTTCATGAACGCGGTCGGCATCCACGACGACGTGCAAACGCTGCTCCACGAGGGCGGCCACGCCTTCCACTGGATGGAAACGTCGCGCCACCTGCCCTATATGCACCAATGGTTTTATACGTCGGAGATGGCCGAAGTCGCCAGCATGAGTATGGAACTGCTGGCCGCGCCCTACCTGGCCGAAAGCCAGGGCGGTTATTATTCTGAGGCGGACGCCGCCCATGCCCGCCGCGAACACCTGGAACACCAACTGCTGTTCTGGCCGTTTATGGCGGTGGTGGACGCTTTCCAACACTGGATTTATACACACGCAGACGAAGCCGCCGACCCCGCCCGGCTGGACGCCAAATGGGACGAACTGTGGACACGCTTCATCCCCGGCGTGGACTGGAGCGGCCTGGACGATGCCCGTGTCACCGGCTGGCATCGTAAGCTGCACATCTTCCGCTACCCGTTTTATTACGTGGACTACGGGCTGGCGCAGGTCGGCGCGGTGCAGGTGTGGCGCAACGCTTTGCGCGACCAGGCCGGCGCGGTTAAACAGTACCGCCACGCGCTGTCGTTGGGCGGCACGCGCACCCTGCCGGAGCTGTTCGCCGCCGCCGGGGCGAAGTTCGCCTTTGACGCCGATACCCTGGGTGATCTGGTGACGTTGATCGAACGGCAGTTGGCCGATCTTTATCGTATAACGGGGTAAAAAACTTTAGAGTTTATCCATAAACCCACCAGACAGTGGGCTTAAGCCCACTGTTATACTATCAGATCAATTGGTTTATGGATAGGTTCTTAACTTACAGTGATTGCCAGTCCCCACCCCCTGCCCCAAGTCTTGGAGAGGGGGTCAGAACAAGCTGCAACAGGTTTTTAAGTCCCCTCTCCATTTTGTGAGGAGGGGATATAGGGGTGGGAAAGGTTCAGTACAGAACAAGCAATCAAGATTAACTTTCGTTCGGAACTTGTGTTTGAAGGAGGCATTATGCCTGCACTGCCACCGACCGCCCAGGAATTTGTGAACTGGGGCTGGCCGCAGATCGAACCCGTTTACCGCGAACTGGAAGCGCGGGAACTGACTGCCGCCGGCATCAATGCCTGGCTGGCCGACTGGTCGCGCCTGAGCGAACTCATCACCGAATCCGCCGCGCGTTTATATATCGCCACCACGCTCGACACCGCCGATGACGACGCTCAGCAGCGTTTTCACCGCTATCTGGAAACCGTGATCGAGCCGGTGGAACAGGCCGAACAAAACCTGCGCCAAAAACTGCTGGACAGCGGCTTGCAGCCGGATGGGTTTGAAATCCCGCTCCGCAGCCTGCGCGCCGAGGCCGAACTGTTCCGCGAGGAAAACGTGCCGCTGTTCACCCAGGAGCAGAAGCTCGTCAACGAATACGACCGCATCGTGGGCGCGCAAACCGTCCAGTGGGACGGCCAGGAGGTGACGCTGGAACAGCTCCGCCCCGTGTACCAGGACCCTGACCGGACGCGCCGCGAAAGCGCCTGGCGGCTGGCGATGAACCGCTGGTTGCAAGATCGCGGCGCGCTCAACGACCTGTGGCGGCAGTTCATGGACTTGCGCCGGCAGATGGCGAAAAACGCCGGTTACGACAGCTACCGCGATTTTCGCTGGAAGCAGTTCAACCGTTTTGATTACACGCCGCAGGACTGCGAAACGTTCCACGCCGCCATCGAGCAGGTGGTCGTTCCAGCGGCGGCGCGCCTGTACGAACGGCGGCGGCAGCGTTTGGGGCTGGAATCCGTTCGCCCCTGGGATACCGACGTTGACCCGCTTAACCGCCCGCCGCTGCGCCCCTTCAGCGACGTGGCCGACCTGGACGCCAAAGCCGAAGCCATCTTCCGGCAGGTTGACCCGCAGTTGGGCAGTTACTTCGGCGTCATGCGGCGCGAAGGGCTGCTCGACCTGGACAACCGCAAGGGCAAAGCGCCCGGCGGCTACCAGCAGGATTTAGCCGCCGTCAAACGCCCGTTCATCTTCATGAACGCGGTCGGCATCCACGACGACGTGCAAACCCTGCTGCACGAGGGCGGCCATGCCTTCCACTGTTTTGAAACCGCCGCGCTGCCGTACATCCAGCAGCGCAACTTTGGCGCGGAAATCGCGGAAGTGGCGAGCATGAGCATGGAACTGCTGGCCGCGCCCTACCTGACGACCGACTACGGCGGTTATTACACCCCGTCTGAAGCTGCCCGCGCCCGTGTCGAAAAGCTGGAGGAGATGATTCGTTTCTGGCCCTATATGGCGGTGGTGGACGCCTTCCAGCACTGGGTTTACACCAACCACGACGCCGCCTCCAACCCGGATAACGCCGACGCCAAATGGGACGAACTGTGGGGGCGTTTTATGCAGGGTGT
>JAPKMO010000140.1 GCA_026645945.1 Anaerolineae bacterium | reverse complement strand
GCGCAAGGCCTTGCGCCCCTACGAACCACCATAACCCTTTATGGCTCCGAACCTGGCATGATATGCAATTGCCCTGGCTTGCTGGCAATCACCCCTGCTCGAATTCCGAGATATGGTATACTATGGAAGTGCTTTTGCGGTGCTTTTATACAGGACAGAAACGATGTCATCATCCAGAACGCCTCCGACCATTTATGATGTTGCCGAAAAAGCGGGTGTCAGTATCGCCACTGTATCTCGAATGCTCAACTCCCCCGATAAGGTTGGACCCAAAACCCGGGATCGCATTCTGGCTGCAATTGACCAATTAGGGTTTGTGCCGAAAGCAGAAGCGCGGGCGCGCGCCCTGAGCCGCACCGGGCGCATTGGCGTCATAACGCCTTTTTTTACCGCGCCCTCTTTTGTGCAGCGCCTCCGTGGGATTGCCACCGCTCTGGGTAAAGCGAGTTACGAGCTGGTCATTTATCCCGTGGAATCGTACAGCCAGCTGGGCAGTTATCTCGGCTCCATTCCGCTGACCGGGAACCTGGATGGGCTGGTTGTGGTGTCGCTGCCGGTTAGCGACATCGCTGCCCGCCGCCTGAACTCGTTCAATATCCCTACCGTGCTGATTGAATACTCGCACCCAACGCTGAACTGTGTCGAAATTGACGATTTTGCGGGCGGGCATATAGCCGCCGAGTATCTCATTCGCAAAGGCCACAAACATATAGCCTTTCTGGCTAACCCCGACATCCCTGAATATGCCGTTGCTACTTTAACGCGGCGCTTCACTGGTTTCCGCCAGGCCCTGGCCGAAGCCGGCCTCGAATTACCTGAGAATTATGTGCGCTACGCATCCAGCGATCAGGAACAAATTTATCAGGCGACGGCGGATTTACTGAGTCAAGCCCAGCCACCAACGGCGATTTTCGCGGCGCTGGATTTTCATGCTGCCAATGTGCTGAAAGCCGCCCGCCGGCTGAATGTCCGTGTACCCGACCAACTCGCCATCGTCGGCTTCGATGACCTCGACATTGCCGAGTATGCCGATCTGACGACCATCCGCCAACACCTGGATGAATCGGGCCGGTTAGCAGTCGAGATTTTGCTGGCTCACATTGCCGACCCCGCGCGTCCGGTACAACACGCGAAACTGCCGCTCACGCTGGTCGAACGCCTGACCGCATAAGAATTAACGTTCTGTATTGACTTTGCAAAAAATTTCGTGTTATTATGAAAGTGCTTTCATAAAACTTCTTTCTAGTTAATATGAGACAAATTTTGCCAGTAGATTTTGCCGAAAATACAAAATGTGACCTCGTGTTCATTCATACATAGAAAGGGAGAACAAGTTACTCATGAAACGCACGACTTTGACCCTACTCTCGTTACTGGTGGCAGCCTGCCTGTTACTCATCGCTCCGGCAGCCGCCCAGTCCACCGAACCCCCCGTCGAAATTCACTTTGCATTTTTGACCTTTAACCGGGTTTCTGAGGCGCTCGAATCGGTCGAAAGCGCGATTGATGAGATCACCGTCCCCAGGATCAATGTGAAGGTGAAACTTCATCCGTACTCCATCGCTGACTACGCCCAACAGATTAACCTCGCGCTGCAAAGCGGCGAGGCGCTGGATGTCTTCCACACCCTGGGCGACCTTCCCCAAAGCGTGTCGCAAAACAAGGTGATGGACATCACCGATCTGGTTGATGAGTACGCCCCCGACGCGAAAGCCGTTGTCGGCGACTTCCTTAAGGCGGCGATGATTAATGGCAGGCTGTACGGCATCCCAACCTACAAAGGGGCCGCGCTGGCGCCCAACCTGGTCTATCGCGCGGACATCATGACGGAAATCGGCATTGACCCCACCACCATCACTTCGTTCTATGATCTTACGGCGGTGTACGCCAAAGTGAAAGAAACACACCCGGAAATGGTGCCGCTGACGCCCGACAGCGCCGGCTCACTCGGTCTGATTCGCAGCCTGCATGGCATTGACTTCCTGGGCGATGATCCTTTCCGCCTCAACAACGTGGGCGCGCTGATTGGCGACAGCCTGACGGTCGTTAATTTCTTTGAGAGCAAGGAATTTACCGACACCATCGCACTCACCCGGGATTGGTACAATGCTGGTTATATCCTGAAGGATGCCGCCACAACCACCAGCAACTGCCTCGAACAGCTAACCGGCGGCAAAGCCTTCTCCTGCATTGCCAGCTACAGTGGGCAGGAGGCTTACGTCCAGATTTCGGCTCAAACGGGGCGGGACATCAGGATGGTGCGCTTGGGGCAGCCTTACCTGACCACCTCCGCCGTCAACGCGCTAACCTGGTCGGTCGCCAGCACCAGCCAACACCCTGAAGCCGCGCTGAAGTTCATGAATCTGATCTTCAGCGACAGGGATGTCATCAACCTCATCATTTACGGGCTGGAAGGCCGCGACTATGTGAAGGTTGACGCCGATCACGTCCGCTACCCCGACGGTCAGGACGCCAATACCGTTCCCTACACAGCACAGCTGAGCTGCGGCATTGTGGGCAACCAGTTCATCCAGTATGCGATGGAAGGCACCAACATGGATGATCTGAAGTTGTGGGACTACGAAAACAAGAACTCCCCACGTTCGCCGGCTTTTGGGTTCACCTTTGACAACAGCGGCGTGACCAATGAGGTATCGGCGGTCCAGAATGTCATCAATGAATATCTGCCGGGGCTGAGTACTGGCAGCATGGATCCCGATGTGGAACTGCCCAACTTCATTGCCAAGTTAAAGGCCGCCGGTATGGATAAGATCATTGCCGACAAACAGGCGCAGCTAGACGCCTGGGTCAGCCAGCAGCAGTAAAATTAGCTCCCGTTTAAAACGAGTGAGCTTCCGCACAGGGGCGAGGCATACCTCGCCCCACCGGCCAATCCCAGGCAGCCAACGAGCATCAGGAGGGCATAACCTAACATGAACTCGCGCAAACGTACTCGATTGAAGCTCAAAAAATCCTTACCCTTGCTGCTGATGGCGCTGCCTGGGTTGGCCTACCTAGTCATCAACAATTACATTCCGATGGCCGGGATTGTCATCGCCTTTAAAAAAATGGATTACGCCAAAGGCGTTTTTGGCAGTGACTGGGTTGGTTTCGACAATTTTAAGTTCCTCTTCAGCACGCCCGACGCCTGGATTATGACCCGGAATACGCTCCTCTATAACCTGGCCTTCATCGTGATCGGCACGATCTGCGCCCTGGCGGTGGCACTCTGCATGAATGAAATCAAGGAGCGTTTTTTTGCCAAGTATTTCCAGGGCGCTTTCCTGCTCCCCAATCTCATCTCGATGGTGGTGGTTTCGTATATCGTGTTTGCCTTTCTCAACACCGACACGGGCCTCCTGAATCGAACCGTACTGCCGGCCTTAGGCGTATCGGAAATCAACTTCTACAGCCAACCTCAGGCGTGGCCGCTGATCCTGTTGATCGTCTATCTGTGGAAGAACACGGGTTACGCCTCCGTTATTTACCTGGCCGGGATTGCCAGCATTGATCCGACCCTGTACGAGGCCGCCCGCATTGACGGGGCGGGAAAGTGGGATCAGATTCGTTTCATCACCCTGCCCCAGTTGAAATCAATCATCATCATCCTGACTCTGCTGTCCGTCGGGCGAATTATGTTCTCGGATTTTGGGCTGTTCTATCAGGTGCCGATGAATTCCGGCCCGCTGTATTCCACCACGCAGACCATTGATACCTATGTTTATCGGGGACTGATGCAGTTGGGGAATATCGGCATGTCGTCGGCAGCAGGTCTTTACCAGTCTGTCGTCGGGTTTGTGCTGGTGCTGACCGCCAATTATCTGGTCAAAAAGATCAGCCCGGAAAACGCGATGTTTTAGGGAGCCAACATGAAAAATTTATATTCCAGGGGAGAAAAAGCCTTTGCCACCGGCTCCGGGGTGCTGCTGGCCGTCCTGGCTGTCGCCAGTCTCCTGCCGTTTTTGCTGATCTTCATGGCCTCGATCACATCCGAGGAATCCCTGATTTTCAACGGGTATTCATTTACCCCGAAGGCGTTCAGCCTAGATGCCTACTATTACATGCTGGCCCAGGCCCAAGTGGTGCTGCGCGCTTATGGCGTCTCCATCTTTGTTACTGTGGTGGGAACGGGTGCCAGTCTTATCCTGGTTTCGACGCTGGCCTACCCCCTTTCCCGACCGGATTTTCCGTTCAGGCGAGTGCTGACCTTTGTCGTGGTTTTCACCCTGCTGTTTAATGGCGGCGTGGTGCCGTCCTACATCATGTGGACGCGGGTATTCCGTCTTAAAAACACAATCTGGGCGTTGATCGTCCCCAATTACCTGATGAGCGGCTTCAGCGTGCTGCTGGTGAAGAACTACTTTGAAAAGGCCATTCCCAGAGATTTGATCGAAGCGGCCCAGATTGATGGCGCATCCGAATTTGAAATCTTCTTTAAGATTATGCTGCCGCTGTCCGTTCCGGTGCTGGCTACGGTTGGAATGCTCACGGCCCTAGTGTACTGGAACGATTGGATCAACGGCCTGTATTACATCAACGATCCGAGCCTGTATGGAATCCAGCAGCTTTTGATCCGAATTCTGGACAATATTCAGTTTCTCAAATCCGGCGCAGCCGGAATGGCACTGGGCAATGTCGTTGTTGAACTGCCCAGCGCGGCGGTGCGAATGGCGCTGGCCGTCATCGGCATTCTCCCAATTTTGCTGATTTTCCCCTTGCTTCAGCGGTACTTTATCAAGGGTATGGTCATTGGCGCGGTCAAAGGATGATCGGCGCGCACGCTCCATAATTAAAAACGAGGAATCATGAATGTAAAAGAAGTTGTTGACCGGATTATCGCTGCCTGTAATACGCCGCCGCTGGAAAAGACCTGCGATCAGCTTATGGCCGGCGATTGGGACTGCGAGGTCACGGGCATCGTTACCACTTTCATGGCGACAATTGAGGTCATCCAGGATGCCATCGCCAAAGGCGCTAATCTGATTATCACCCACGAACCAACCTACTATACGGGGTGGGACCAAACCGACTGGCTGCTGGACGATGAAGTATATTTGCGTAAACAAAAACTCCTTATCGAAAACCAGATCAACATCTGGCGGTTTCATGACCGGATGCACTTCTACAACCCCGATCTGATCTACTTCGGCCTCAATAAAGAGTTAAACTGGGAGCAGTACCGGCTGCCGGGGAACGTCTGTTATGCCGTTCCGAGGACAACCGTTGCCGAGGTTGCCAGGTTTCTCAAACAAAAGCTCAATGTGAACGCCGTGCAGATCGTCGGGAAACGGGATATGAAAGTTGAGCGGGTCGGCGTCCTGGTGGGCGGCAGCAGCCTGGGAATTTTCTCCGAGCAGTCCCCAATGGAATTAATGCGCGATAACAATCTGGATGTCCTGGTTTGCGGCGAAATCCTGGAATGGACGTTATGTGCCTACGTGCGGGATGCCGCGCAGCTCGGTTTGAACAGAGCATTGATTATTGTGGGACATAATCGTTCTGAAGAAGTTGGGATGAAACACCTGACCGAATGGCTCACGCCGCTGCTGCCCGGTATCCCGGTGCACTTTTCCGAGGCGGGGGAGCCGTTTACTTATGTCTGATCGAGAACCGACCACGATTGGCCTGCCTGCCGATGAAGTCATGCGCCGGCACGTCCAGATCGCCGCGCCGCAGGTCATCGGCACAGCGGGGCTTGAGGTCATCAAGCGGCCTGGCTCAACCCATTCGCCCAACTAACACGAAAGCAGACCCACCATGCCAGCGATTGTGATCGAAAAGAATCTCATGACGCCTATGCGTGACGGTGTACGCCTCGCTGCTGACATCATCCGTCTTGATGGGGCCGGGCCACAACCGGTGCTGATGGCGCGCACGCCCTATAACAAAGACCTCTGGCTGGTTGATAACCTCGCTGTTTTTGATATGTTCCGGGCGGCCCAGGCGGGTTATACCGTGATTGTTCAGGATACGCGGGGGCGCTTCGCTTCCGAGGGCGAGTTTACGCCCATGTTTCAGGAACATGCTGACGGCGTGGATGCTATCCAATGGGCGGCGGCCCAGCCCTGGTCGAATGGGGTTGTCGGCATGTTCGGGGGTTCCTACGTGGGCATGACCCAATGGCTGCCCGCGCAAGAGCAGCCTAAAGCACTGCGAGCGATCGCGCCGATGGTGACGTTTTCCGATCTTTACGAGGGGATGCAGTATCAGGGCGGAGTCAAGCTGCTTCACGGACTGGAATGGTCTTTGGCGATGAGTTTTGAGACGGCCCAACGGCGCGCAGCAAATGGCGAGAAGCCGCTGCCAGATTTGACCGGCCTCAACCGGGATGCCATGGCGGCCCACCTGCCGCTGGTAGATCAACCGCTTCTGCGCGATCTCGCACCCTACTATAACGACTGGCTGGCGCATCCTCTGCCGGGAGCTTTCTGGCAGGCTGGCTCACCGAATTCGGCCTACGAGCAGATCACAGTGCCTGCACTCAACATCGGCGGCTGGTACGACGTTTTTCTCTGGGGAACGCTGCAAAACTATATTGGTATGCGGCAGCGGGGCGGCAGCGAGGCAGCCCGCCAGCACCAACGGCTTATCATCGGCCCCTGGAGCCACATGAACAACTTCGGCAGCTACCCTGAGCGCGAGTTTGGCATGGCGGCCAGCCTGCGCGCCCTTGATCTGACCGGCACGCACCTGCGCTGGTTCGACTGCTGGCTCAAAGGGGTCGAGAACGGCATCAATCAGGAACAACCCGTCACTCTCTTTGTGATGGGCATTGATCAGTGGCGCACAGAGGATGACTGGCCGCTGCCCGACACACAGTATCGCCATTATTACCTGCACAGCAGCGGCCAGGCCAATACGCTGCACGGTGACGGCTTACTATCGCCGGAAATCCCCGGCGCAGAGCCGCCGGATACTTACCTCTACAACCCGCTCCGCCCGGTTCCCACCGTCGGGGGTCAGGTACTCATGCCCGGCGCGAACGGCACGGGGCCGCGCGATCAGCGGCGGGTTGAGGAACGCGAGGATGTCCTGGTTTACAGCACGCCGGTACTTGACCGGCCTATCGAAGTGACCGGCCCGGTTCAGTTGGAATTGTTTATCGCCTCCTCCGCGCTGGATACCGATTTCACCGGTAAATTGGTTGATGTTTACCCGGATGGCCGGGCGCTGATTCTGACCGAGGGCATTCTGCGCGCGCGTTATCACCAGTCCATGACCGAACCGGCACTGCTGGAACCTGGCACAATCTACAAACTGCGGCTTGACTTATGGGCAACCGCGAACGTTTTTTTGCCCGGCCACCGCATCCGGCTGGAGGTTTCGAGCAGCAATTTCCCGCGTTTCGCGCGCAATACCAACACCGGCGGCGACTGCGCCACCGAAGGGGCGGATCAGTGTGTGGCAGCCGTTAATCGTATTTTCCATGATTCCGCGCATCCCTCACATCTGATTCTGCCCATCATCGAACGCTGAAGCGAGAACAAGGGAATATTTGGGACGCCGAATCTGACACGATATGCAGCTGCCCTGGTCATAAGGCCGTGTGGCGCGTGGTTAAACCGGACAAACGTTGGCGAATCGTACTCGAAATCGCTTTCGGGTATGGTATTATTTTCGATGTCTTTCATTAAAAAGCATGGAGAATAAAAAGGCCGATGAAACGTTTAGCCCTGTTGATCCTTCTGCTGTCGGTTTTGGGGATGACTGCCGTTTATGCCCAGGACGACTCCATCCTGCCGGTGTTCGCGCCGCCGGAGTGCGCTTATACCCCCGGCCAGGCCACCGGCACGGCCTGCCTGGAGCGTATGGCCGCCTCCCCCAAGCCGGCGTTCGACCGCATCCCCCAGGATCGCCAGACCCTCAGCGCCTACAGCTTCTGGCGCATCGGGCCGCACGCCGTCACTACGTACAGCGGGCCAGGCGGCAGTCCCAACGGCGGCATCCCGGAAGGCTTCAACTTCGTAAACGCGATTGACCTGAGCGTGGACGGCTGGCTGCAAATCGAGGGCGGCTCGTGGATTAAACGCGACGACGGTTATTACGTTCAGCCGTCCTTGTTCACCGGCGTGCTGCTGCCGGAGGATTGGAATCAGCCGTTCGCCTGGGTGCTGGACACAACCCGCATCTACGCCTCCACCTATCCCGGCGGCCCCTGGACGGCGGAAAGCGGCTACCTGACCCGCCGCTACGACATGGTGAATATCTTTGCGGAAGCCTATGATGAAGAAGGCTGGCGCTGGTATATGATCGGCCCGAACCAGTGGCTCAAACAAACCTTCGTCTCGAAGGTGCTGCCGGTCAAACGGCCAGAAGGCGTCAGCGGGCATTGGGTGGCGATTGATCTGTACGAACAAACGCTGGTGGCCTACGAAGACGACCGGCCTGTTTTCGCCACGCTGGTTTCCAGCGGCCTGGATCACTGGGATACCAACGAAGGGCTGTTCACCATCTGGGCGCGGCTGCCCCGCGACCCGATGTCCGGCGCGACCGGCGCGCCCGACGCTTACGCGCTGCAAAGCGTCCCCTGGGTGATGTACTTCGACGATTCGATCAGCCTGCACGGCACCTACTGGCATGACCTGTTCGGCTACCGCCGCAGTCACGGCTGTGTTAACCTCAGCATCAGCGATGCGCGCTACCTGTTCGAGTGGTCGGGCGCGGCTGAAACGAACGAGGAGGGCGAGCTTGTCAACTATGTCTACGTCTATAGTTCGGGCCAATACGGCGTTCCGCCGGGTTTAGTTGCGGCTTCGTCGTAGACGGCGCTGCAAACGACCAGACCGCCCCTGACGGCTCATCCTTGAATTTCCCGCCCCCTCGACCGGCTGTGGTTAAGAGGGGGCTTGCGATCTTAAAATAGTTAGCCTGACTAGAAAAGGAGTGCCGACTTGACCACCAACCTCGACCAGCGTATCCGCAGCCAGATCGCCCACGCCTACGAACACGCCCCGGCCATCCGCGCCATCATGGATGGCGCGGGCGTAAAGCCATCCGACATCCAGAACGCCGCCGACCTGGCGAAAATTCCGGTATTGAGTAAAGACCAACTAACCAAAATCCATGCCGAAAACCCACCCTTTGGGGGTTTTCTGGCAGTGGACGAGGCGGCGCTGCCGCGTATTTATATCTCACCGGGGCCGATCTTCGACCCGCAGCCGCCCGACCCGGACAACGCCGAGGCGCAGCTCGCGCCCTTCCGGTACGTGGGTTTTGGCCCTGGCGACCGGGTGCTGAATACGTTTATGTACCATCTCGTCCCGGCGGGGCTGCTGGTGGATGAAGCCGTGCGCGCCTGCGGGGCGACCGTCATCCCCACTGGCCCCGGCAGCACCGATTATCAGGTGGAGATCATCACCAAACTGAACGTCACCGGCTATGTCGGCACACCCAGCTTTCTGGCGATCATCCTTGACCGGGCATCCGAACTGGGGCTTTCGGAAATGCCAATTAAAAAGGCGCTTTTTTCCGCCGAGCCGTATACGCTCCAGCAGCGGATGCGCTTCGAGGGGGCTTACGGTATGAAAACCACCAGCGCCTACGGCACGGCTGACCTGGGTTTCGTCGCTTATACGATGGACGGTGTGGAGGGCTTCTGCGTGCTGGACAGCTTGTACCTGGAAATCGTAGACCCGGCTACCGGCCAGCCGCTTGAACCGGGCAGCACCGGCGAGGTGGTCGCCACCACCTTCAACCGGGGGTATCCGCTGGTGCGTTTTGGAACGGGCGACCTGGGCGCGCTGGCCGCCGAACCCGCGCCGGAATGTGAAGGGCGGCAGCAGCTTCTGGGCCTGTACGGGCGCAGCGGTGGGGCGATCAAGGTGCGCGGCATGTTCCTGCATCCCGACCAACTGGCGCGGGCGAAAGTTTTTTTCCCGCAGATCAAACACCTTCAGGCGGTCATCACCCGCCCTGGCAGCAAGGATCACGTAACCGTTAAGCTGGAACTGCACCCCGGCGAAAGCGGCGAAGGGCTGCCGGAAATGATTAAAAATCTGGCCGAGCAGGCCATCCGGCTGCGAATTGATGAAGTTATCATTGTGCCGCCGGGCGAGATTGACCCGGCGCAGCGCGCGGTTGTAGATGCGCGGACGTGGGATTAATCACAATAATTATACGAAGATGGTGAAAATTTCTACCTTGCCGGAATAGAAAATTTGTGCTAACCTAAAAGCGCACGCAGATGCCGCGATAAGTAGAGGAGTGGTCCACCCCCTCTAAAATAGGGTAACAGTTGCGCTCCGAGATTGTACAATAAGACGACATCAGGAGGAGCAAATGGGACGCAAGAGCAGGGCAATTGCATATCATGCCAGGTTCGGAGCCATAAAGGGTTATGGTGGTTCGTAGGGGCGCAAGGCCTTGCGCCCCTACCCGCGAAACGGTCTTTATCGAACCACGATGACCTTTTGAAAACCCATTAAGCTTTCATATGCGATTGCCCTGCAGTGGACGAAGGTTCGGG
>JAPKMO010000013.1 GCA_026645945.1 Anaerolineae bacterium | reverse complement strand
CTAAGGGGTATGCTGTTTCTGCACCACTGTTACGAACAATCGGAACGGTATAAGCTGGCTGAAGCACTCAAATCAGATATTTGGCGTATGGTGGAACTGATTAGATTCGCGTTTTCAACTTCATCTGAAGCCATTTCAGATCGAATTGGCTATGTCGGTATCGGCATATCTAATCAAAAGACCTTGGAGGTATTATTTCCCAATAGACGGAAAGTGATACGAGAAAAAGCAGAGAAAATACTGACAAGTCTTTGCACGGCATATAATAAAACGACTCAAAACTATCAGATTTCTCCGCAAGATATAGACGAATTATTGAATTTTGTTGAGGGAAGTGACCTAGCAGTATTTGAATATGCTTTAGTAGAGCTAAACGAGACCCATTTCAACAGAACATCATGGTATGCGGCGGAATCTTTTCTACGTCTTAAGGCGCTTGCTTCCTTTCCAGAAAGTTTGATGCGGAAGTTAATTTGTAGGAGCGGAGATTCATCTCTGCAAGGCGTTTTGAGCAGTAATGCCGGTATGGGAACACTCGTTCAACGTCTCTACCAAGCTAAATATCAGAACACAATATGGAATGAATATGTCACAGCAGGACGTAGAGATGCCAACAATGCACAAGATTTCAAGACTAACACTATGCACCTGATCTCGATAAAGGTGAGAGCGACAAATGAAAATCAGTTTATAGGTATAGATTTGTCTCTTGCTACACTTTTGAGGAACTTTACCAGTCACCACTTGGTAGAACAGCCAGATTTACTGAGCGGTCAATATGTTTACAGCGTGAGAGCCATTCTGAATACGGCTTTCTTCGTATGGAAAGATGCGAAAAGTCGGGGATGGGTTTGAACCGAAGATTACTCTATCAAGATAGTCCACCTTTGCTAGGTTAAGCGGCTTCAGACTGCCACTGCAATGGTGATTCTTATTCTGGGGTAATCGTGGTGACGAATTCGTTAAAATTAAAAACGGCATCGTTCCCGCAGCCGAAGGATTCCGTTCCAGGTGAGCGTGGATAGTGTCCGCATCCTCAAGATGTCCTGCGTCCGGCACTTCAACCCCGACTCGGCGAAGTTGAACGATCTTGCGGCGGATTGCCTGCCAGCTTTTTATGGGCAGCATAGCGGAAATTTCAAGCTGTGTTGCCCCGCTGTCCAATAGGTTTCGTATTCTTCTTTTGTCCAGCGATTGCCGCTGGTGCGATTGTGGTCCACCCTCAGTTTTACGGAGTAACAACTGCTCAGGCAGCGCGGCTGACCGGACAGGTGCAGAGGCGTGCAGCGTCTTGCTGCTGATGCCCAGTTCACGTGCCGTTTGGCTGACACTGCCGCTGGCTTCCGCCTTTGCTACGACCTTGCGTTTGCAGCTTTCGCTGTAATGGCTCTTGCGTTCCATGTGACCCTTCTGATGTCGTCTCATTGTACATTCTCTGGGAGCAGCTGTTACTCTATTTTAGCGGGGGTGGACCAAAACAATGTTTGTCAGGAATCAAAACGGGGGCGTGCGCCCCCGCTTGTGGCTGGCTGGAGACGGTTCTTATTCCCAGGCCAGCGGCCCGGCCAGGCCAAAGGCGCTGCCCAGGATTGCCAGATCGCGGATGTCAATCCAGCCGTCCCGGTTGAGATCGGCCTCCGGCACGGGCGGCGGCGCGTTGAAGTTGGCTGCCAGCATTACTGCGTCGGTCAGGTCAACGGTATTATCGCCGTTGGTATCGCCGGCCAGCAGCGCCGCCGGCAGCAGCATCAGGTCCTGCCCGGCTTCCAGCGTGAAGGCCGTCCAGGCGGACAGAAAACCGCCCGCGCGTGCTTCCAGCGTATAATCGCCCGGCTCCATACCAGCGAAGTTAAAAAGCCCATCGGCGCTGGTAGGAATATTCAGGGTCGTGCCATCAGGTCGCGTCAGCACCAGGTTGATGCCGCCGGAGTCGGGCAGTTCGGCGCGCCGGACGCTGCCAGAAATCCGTCCCACCGGCGCGGGAGTTGGCGGCTGTGCGGTCGTTTCCGGCAGGGGCTGGGTCGGCTGGCCGGGCGACTCCGGCGAGGGCTGCACGGGTAGGGGCGCGACGGGCTGTGGCGTCTGGGCTGCCGGCGGCTCGATGACCGGCGGCGCTGCCGTTGGCTGCGCGGGAGATTGGGAAACCGGCGTGGGCGGAACGGGTGTGGGCGGTGGGGCGCCGATTCCGGCTACCAGGGTTTCAAACACCGCCTGGGGCGGCATCTGCTGCAGCATGGCCTGGGCGGTCGCCATCATCGCCGGCGGCACGACATAACCCATCTGCGCTAACTGCGTGGCGACGGCCTGCGGCGGCATCTGTGTCAGCATCGCCATCACGGTTGGAACCAGCGGATGCTGGGAAGATTGGGCATCAGCGGTGAAAATCGTCAGCACACTGAAGGCCATCAGCAGCCCGCCGCACAGGGCGATTGTCAGGTAGCCCGGTATTCGTCGCATGATATCGCTCCTACGCGGTCATTCCCCCGCCACATGGATGCTTCGCATCCGGGTATACAGGCCCACGCTGATGACCAGCAGCGCCATGCCGACCATAAACAGCGCCCCGGCCAGAATGAAAGCTAGATCGTTGGCCGACCGCGCGGCGGCCATCGCCGACTCAACCGGCACATTTACGGCTGCTTCTGCCGGCGCTTTGGCCGCGTCCGCCAGGGAAACCGTCGCCACGCCGGATTGGGCGGGCGGATTCTGGGCGATGGCTGCGGTGTCCAGCCCGGCCACTTCCGGGACGATGGTATTGATGCTCTGGGCGACCTTTCGCCCATCCACCTCAACGAACTGCGGCGAAACCAGGCTGACCGCCACCGGCGTCACCTGCACGACCGTATCTTTCAGGGCGCGCAGCGTGATCGTACCCAGGATGCCATCCCCACTGACCGGCTCGGCAGGCTGAACCAGCGTCATCGCGTATTCGATGACTCCGGCGCCGGCGCTGTTCATCAGCGGGAAGTTCGGCGCGCTGCCGAAAAAATCACCCGGCTGTACGGCTTCGCCGCCGTCCGCCAGCACCACTTCCAGCACTTCGGGGTCGTAGGCCAGCTCGAAACTGCCGCCGTAAATCTGCGCCGCACCCGCGATATGAACGGTTATAACTACCGACTCGCCGGCATCTGCCTGCTCGGCGGCGGCGGACAGCCAGACGCGCGGCGCGGCGTCCAGCGCGCCGGCAGATGAAAACGCCATCATCAGAACCGATAAAACCAGAATAATCGTCAAACCCCGTTGAAGTTTCATAAGCTGCTCCATTTTCCCCTTGATAATGCCGTCCCAAAAGGAGGCATACGTCCGGCATCCGAACGTATGCCCAATGATGAACCGTCTGCAAACTACTGGCCGGGCTGCGGCGCGCGCTGCTCGAAGTTCGCGCCTACCAGCGCCAGATCGCGGATGTCTACCAGCGCATCGGCGTTCAGGTCTGCCGCGTTGGGCGCGGGCGGCACGTTCGCGCCGAAGTTCGCGCCGATCAGTCCCGCGTCGGCCAGATCAATCACGCCGTCGCCATTGGTATCGCCCGCCAACAGCATGGACTGTCCCAGATCAAGCAGTTGGCCGCCGGCTTCGACCGTTACAGCCTGCTGCCAGAGCAGATGTCCCGGAGCGATCATCTGGATGGTATAACCTCCTGCCGGTACATCTGTGAAGCTGAACGCGCCGCCTTCACCGGTTATCACTTCGGCCAGGACACTGCCGGCGGTGTCCAGCAGCCGCACGGTAATACCGGCGTTGGCGGGGCGATTCTGGTAGGACGCCGCGCCGGAAATCACCGCCAGCGCCGAAGGCGGCGGCGTCTGCACCGGCGGCTCGACCACCACCGGCGGTTCGGTCGGGATGACCGGAGGGATGGGTGTCGGTTCGACCGGGATGGGGGAGGGCGCGGCCTGGGCGCTGTTAAAACTGGCGTTGATGACCTTCAGGGGCATCTCTTTGCCGCTGCTGTTGACGGCGATGACGGCGCAGTTGACCGCGCTGCTGCCCGCGCTTTGAACGGTGTAATTAAGGCGGAAGGCCACGCCGCTGCCGGAGAAGGCCGGGTGGGGTTTGCGGCGGCTGCCCGCGACCAGCCAACTGCCGGAGGCGGCGTTAAAACCTTTGTCTATGCCAATGCTGTTTTCGCGGGTGAAGATGTCGCCGCCGGCAGGAGTCGTGCCGAGCAGCACTTTCGGGTCGGTCGTACATTGGGCCTGAATGCCGTACAGGTCGGTAACGTTAAGAACGCTCAACGACAGTTGAACCGCCGCGCCGGCCCCGGCGCTGGCCGGACTCACATCCACGCGGGCCACCGGCTCATTCGGGTCGGTCGGCTGATCGGGGGTCGGTGAAGGCTGCGGCGGATCGTTCGGCGGCGCGGTCGGTGAAGGCTGCGGCTGCTGGCCGTTCCACCAGGGCAGATGCGGACCGTCCACAGGGAAGGTATCCGGGAAGCGGACGCCGGTTACATCGAAGGTGTTGCTGTAGGCCAGGTTAAAAATGATCTGATCGGTGCGCGTTTTGCCGAACAGCGGCGAAATATACTGGCGCAGGCATTTGTTGTTCGGGTCTTTGCAGAAGGCACTGTTGGGGTCAACAGTGTTGCCGAACTGGTCAGTCCAGAACTCGCCGCGTCGTGTTTCTCGCCAGCCGTAAAAGTTGAAGTTCTCCAGCTTGCGAATACGTCCCGCGCCGCCAGTCCAGTTCCAGGTACTCGGATTATCTGGGACGGACCCATCGTGGAACAGCGTCGGTACTTCGCCCATCAGCCAGCCCATATCCAGCCCCACGCCGGAGCGCCCGTACCAGACTTCCCAGATGTTCAGGCCGTACTGCTGAAATTCTTGCGGGTCGGGCGCAAACTTCATCGGGCGGATACCGGGGTCGCCGTTGCGGGTGGATTTGCTCACCACCGTCCCGAAGTCCACCCACCCCTGAATATACGACACGTCAAGCTGCCCGTTGGCGCAGTGAGCGATGGCGGCCTCGAAACTGTGATACTGCCCGACGCGCTCTCTGGGCGTGACATCCATATGAATACGCACGCGCACATCATCGCACGGATCCGCCGTAGGCTCAGGGCTGTTGGGATTGCTGCGGTGGATATAAAAGATTTTATAGCCGTTGTGTTTGTAGTAGTTCTCGTTGGGCGTGGCCTCGTCGCCGCCAAAAACAAGCGGCTGGAACGGGCTGCCGGGTGGGTTGGGGTTAGCGCCGTGTTCGTGGCCGTACCAGCAGCCGGTCACGGGGTCAACCGCCGGATGCCAGCGGGTCGAGTCGTGCTGGGAGTCGTCGCAGTAGGGGCCGGGGGGCGCGTTTTGCGCCGCAGCAGTGCGGACGCGCATCCCCAGCAAAAAGATGAGTGCGGCCAGCATCGGCAGCGCGCCGATGAGCCAGAAGCGTTTTGACAGAGAACTGCCCTTTCTTGTCATACAATTTCTCCTCACTTTAAATCATTCGTCAGTCCATTTTTCTGCTTTTAATACGATACATTTACGATTTTTGGAAAACAATATGCGCTGCTAGGCACAAAGTCCTAGAGAAAGGCTTAATTAGGAGTGAAGTACCACCACCATCTTCATGCAAAGATAAAAGGTCTTTATCTTTCAAACGCTTTCCTAACCGGGGCGCTTTACGAAATTCATTTTTCCAGCCAACCGGCTCTGTCCTCGAATTGTTAGAGTATTGTTCAGCCGGGCATAGTTAAGATGGGGGAGTTGACTCGAAAAAAGAACTCATGCTAGGATAGGATTATCGTATTTGGAAAGGAGAGTTACCCATTATGATGTATCTTCCCCGTGAAAAGGGCCAGGGCCTGGTAGAGTACGCGCTGATCCTGGTGCTGGTCGCCGTCGTCGTGATCGTCATCCTGGCGCTGCTCGGCCCCGCCGTCGGCAACATCTTCTCGAACATCGTCAACTCCCTCTAATTCACTTTATCGCTTTTCGCTCTTTTGAGGACGGCCTCGCTTTATCGGCGAGGCCGTTCGTTTTCCTATGCTTTGCGAATAGCGGCAGTCCGCGCCCCGTGATAAAATCCAGTCGGTCTAAGTATCTATCCGTAAACCGATTGATCTGATAGCAGAACAGTGGGCTTAAGCCCACTGTCTGGTGGGTTTACGGATAAACTCTAAACATACAGTACGTACTGCGCCAGGAAGGCCAGCACGCTGTTGTAATAATGTTCGATGGTTTCCGGTTTGCGCCAGCCGTGTCCCTCGCCGGGGTACACATGGTAGATGTGCGGCACGCCGCGCGCCCGCAGCGACTCGACAATCGTATCGGACTGGCTGCGCGGCACAACCTGGTCATCCTCGCCCTGAAAAACCGCCAGCGGGTCTATAATCCGGTGCGCGTGGAAGATCGGCGACCGCTCGCGGTAGACGGCGGCGGCCTGCGGCAGCGGGCCGAGAATCGAATCCAGGTAGCGTTCCTCGAACTTATGCGTATCGGTCGCCAGGGCGAACTGGTTGCTGACGCCGAAGGCGCTGATGCCGGCCTTGTAAAAGCCCGGTTTTTCCACCAGCGATTGTAAAACGGTGAACCCCCCGGCGCTGCCGCCCATGATGACGAACTTTGACGGATCGGCCAAACCCTGCCGCGCCAGCGAATCCGCGCCGGTCGCGCAGTCCTGCACATCGTAGATGCCCCAACTGCCGCGCAGTTTATTCATATAGGCCTTGCCGTAGCCAGTGCTGCCCCGGTAGTTGACCATCAACACGGCATAGCCCCGCGTGGCGAAAAACTGCGCCAGCGGCGAGTAGCCGGCCTTCGCCTGCGCGGTCGGGCCGCCGTGAACGTGGACAATCAGCGGCGGCGCTTCCAGCCCCTCGAAGCGGTCGCTGGTTGGGGCGTAATACAGGCCGTGAACCATCTCGCCGTCGTGTCCCGTCCAGGTGATGGCGCGCGCGGCAGCAAGCTGTTCAGGCGGGATGGTTTCGGTAGTGGCGCGGCGGTGAATGTAAACCGTTTCCTGCGCCGGCGGGCTGACGATCACGCTGATGCCGGGCGGCTGGTCAGGGTCGGGCGCGAGTCGCGGCGGGAGGTTCGGCTCATCAAACGGCAGGCTGATGATGCGGAGCGGCGTCTGCGTCCCGGACGCGATCACAGCAGCCGTATCGTGCCGGGGCGACACCGCCACCTGCTGCATATCGGTATAGGCTTCCAGTCCCGGCAGCCGGTCGGTTTTGCCGGTTCGCAGGTCATACCGCCACAGACTGGCGAAACCTTGCTCGCCGCGCAGGTAAACCAGCCGTTTGCTGCCGGCGGCCCATCCGTAAGTGCGGACGCCCTGCACCCAGGCCGGCGCGCCATGATCGGCCTCGGCGGTGGTGATCTGCCGATGCGTTTTTTGCTCCAGGTCATAAAGATAAAGCTGGTTCCAGCCGGTCTGGTCGCTGATGTAGGCCAGGTAGCGGCCATCTGGCGAAAACTCCGGCTGGAAAACGGCGACTTCGGCGCTGCCGGCCAGCGTTTCGGCGGCGGCCACGAACGGGGCTTCCCGGTCATAATCCAACCTCAGCAGGCGCAGTTCCGTGCCGTCCCAGGGCATCTGGGGATGATCCCAGGCGATATAGGCGATATACGCCCCGCCAGGGTGCCAGGCCGGCTGCATGACAAAATCCGTCCCGGCGGCTAACCGGCGCGGCCACTGGCTGCCTTCGGCGTCCACCAGCGCCAGGCAGTCGGCGCGTTCGTAGGTGTGGACGTAAACCAGCCAGCGGCCATCGGCGGACAGGCGCGGCGCGGCGGCTGCACCAAACGCGGGCGTAATGGGGCGCGCGCTGCCGCATACTAACGGCTGCCGGTAAAGCCGACCATCCGGCCCGGCGAAAAAAACCGACCCGTCGGCCACCGTAAAATCGCCGCCGCCGTACCCCACCCGCGCCCGCACCGACAGCTCGCCGGTCAAATCACGCGGGGCGGCTGCGCCCTGCTGCGCCACCAGCACCCCCACCGCGCCCCGGCCTTCCAGCCATACCAGCGTATCACCTGTAGTATCCCACTGAACATCGTCCAGACGCAGCGCGCCCGCCAGTGCCTTTGGCGAGATTGGACTGCTCCATGTCCCAAACTGGCGCAAAATTTTCGTCATTGTGCTGCTCCTTTGCGCGCAATGCAAAAAAACGCCCCGCAGAGCGGGGCGCTAATGGTCGGGCGCAGAGCGGAAAAATTTATTTAATAAACACTCTTTGGGATTGCTCCGCGCCTAACTTTAACTTTCTAATCATCAGTATATGAGCATTGTCATCCCAAGTCAACGGGTGCAGAAGGTGTTCTGAGGCGGCGGCGCAGCCGTGACTTTTTTCATTATCGTTAGTTCTAAAAAGCACAATCGGCCTGCCGATTATGAAAAATTTGTTAAACGCCGATGATGGTTTCATGAGGCTTGCTAAAACCTTAAGAATTAAGATTGTTAAGGCAGCAACCTTCATTAACTGTGCGCCAAAAACGCCAAGCGCCGGTTGGGAAAATTCGTATATTCTGCACAAATATTTTGCCGGGGTTAGAAACAGGTTAAGTATCTATCCGTAAACCGATTGATCTGATAGCAGAACAGTGGGCGTAAGCCCACTGTCTGGTGGGTTTACGGATAAACTCTAAGGATAAACGGAAAGGAACGAGCCTGATATACACCCCTCTCCCAGCACGCGGCGTGTTTGGGAGAGGGGCCAGGGGTGAGGGCAAAAGGCTGGCTGGAAACCGGCGGCTGCTGACTAACGACTGCTTCACGAAGTCTGCGCCAGCGCCAACTGCCCTAGCTGGCTCTGCGGCGGATAATCGCGCGAGATGATCTCGACCAGTGTGCCTTCCTGTGCCCAGTCGTACAGCAGTTTGGCGTTGTCGTTTTGGGACATCACGCAGCCGAAGGTATACGGCGCGCCGACGCTGCCGCCGCCCAGGTATGCGCCGTTGGGCAGCAGCACCGCGCCATGAAAACCATTCATCAAACCCGGCTGGATTTCATAAATGCCCATGAACCAGTACATCTCCCACTGGCCGCAGCCGGCGCTGCCGCACAGGGTATAACTGCTGCCGCGCGCCACCTCGTCGTGGCTGAGGATTTGAAAAACGCCCGGATAGGTCGGGTAATCCGGCAGGCCAGACGAAATGAGCCAGTTAAAAACCGGCTGGCCGTTTTCGTAGGCCACCAGCATCTGCCGGTCCAGATTAACGACGATACGTTTGTTGGGCGTGGGCATCAGCGGCAGCGTCACATCGCGCGAGGGCAGATTGATTACATCGCCGATGGAGAGCCGGTTTAGGTCGCGCCCTTCGTTGGCGGCCTCGATGAGGTTGTACGGCATTCCGGTTTTCCGCGCGATGCGGTAGCCGGTGTCCCCGGCCACTACCTCGTAGGTCGTCGGGCGGTAGCGAATCCGCAGCAGGACGGAATCGCGCTGATTGCGGATAGCCTGCCGAAGCTGCTCGCGCGTCTCCTGCGGCTCCAGGTAGCGCAGGCTGCCGGAGGGGTTGAGGGTGCGGTTTTGCGCTTCGATGAACGGCCCCAGCGTTTCCGCACGCAGATCAAGGCCGTCGGGCGTCACTTCCAGCCAGGAAGCGAAGACCGTTTTATCGGTTGACCAGACTAACATCTCGTCTTTGAAGGGGTCGTAGCCGGCGATGACCGGGGGATTCTGGATGATACGGCGCGCCTCTTCTAGGTACGGTTCGGGGTCGGCGGTCAGCGGCGGCAGCGACGACATCAGCAGGTCAAGGCGGCCGCTGCGGACAATCGTCACTGTGTCCTGCATCAGCCTATCCATCATCTGCGGCACATTAAGCATCCGGCCTTCATGCCCCGGCACGCCCGCCACCTCGCCGTCGCGCCATTCGTAGCCGGCGTTGTACGGCGCGATGTCGGTGCGGGCGGTGAGGTCGAGTAGGAAATTCTGCGCCACGTCGTAATCCACGCTGACGACCGGCCAGATTTCATAGCCCATCGGGATTCCGGACAGCCCGACGCTGCGCGCAGCCTCGGCCACGCCGTCCGCGTCCAGCAGCAGGCCGAGTTCGCCGGGCGTGGCCGTCCACGACCGCTCGCCGTCCACCAGCCGGATGCGAATGTGGGTACTCCAGGCGTCGCGCAGGGCTGCCGCCGCCTCCGGCACGGTGCGGTCGCCCAGGTAGACGCCCAATGCCCACACATTCGGGAAAATCCGCCCCTGGACGAGGTAAGAACCGGCGAACAGAACGGCCAGCGCCAGGACAATCACCGCCGCCGCCAGCCGAACCGCCGCCGTGTGGCGGGCGTACCACCAGGCATCCCGCGCCAGCAGGCTCACGCGGCCCCATATGCGCTCGCCGCCGGGCAGATGAACCGCCTCGGCCAGCCGCGACACGCGCTCCAATGCCGGCGCGCGCCGGCTGCGCCGCGCCATATGCCGTTCGCGGGCTTTGTTTTTTCGTCGGGTTCCGGGTTCGTATACATCCATCGCGCCAGTTCCGAATAAGGGCGAAACCGAGAGATTTTTGGTTTCTATCCTATCACATTTTGGACGAAACCGACGAACCCGGCAGCAGTTCCAGCGTTGCCAGCACCGGCAGATGGTCAGAGCCAAGCTGCGGCCCGCGCCGGGCGTCCAGGGCGCGGAAGTGGTCGCTGTGCCACAGGTAATCTATGCGGATGAGCGGCGGCAGAAAAGCCGGCAGGCCGCGTGCCGCGCTGACCGGCCATGTCCCGCCGAAACCGCGCCCCACCGCCCGGAAGGCATCGTTAAGCTGCGCGGCCAGCAGCCGGTAGGTATCGCTCTGGTCACTGGTGTTAAAATCGCCGCCCACGATGAAGGGGTACGGCTCTGCTTGCAGGTGGCGCAGCAGCCCGGCGATCTGCCGGTTGCGGATGCTGTCATCAAAACCAAGCGCCACCTGAAGATACATATTATCCACCGGCAGCGACAGGCGCGCCTCCGCCACCGGCCAAGCCAGATGCACGTTGTAGACGGCCACGATCTGGCCGTTCACGTCCAGCAGCAGGCGCATGGGCATGGCCGCTTCCGGCGTTTCAAGATCAATGTAGGCCTCGTCCAGAATCGGATAACGCGACAGCGTGACGTTGCCGCCCCAGCGCGCCTGGTCGGGCTGCACCGACTGGTACGGGTACAGGTCTTTCAGGCCGTCCAGCCGTTCGTTATTATAAATCGGCGAGACTTCTTGCAGCAGCACCAGGTCGGCCCCACTGTGGCGAATCCATTCCTCGACTGTTTTCAGGCGGCGGTTGTTTCCCCAGATGTTGAAGGTCAGCGCCTGGATGGTACTGCCGGAAGCAGGCGCTTCCGCCCTGGGCAGGTAGTACGGCCCGATCCAGAAGCCGCCCAGCGCGGCCAGCGGCAGCAGCCGGAGCGCCGTTAGCCGCGCGCGCGCCAGCGCCGCCAGCGCCAGCAGCGGCAGCAGCGGCAAAAACAGCAGATGCGCGAAGGTGTTCAGCAGCGACAGCCACCAGAAGCCGTCGCCGAACACCAGCCGCAGCGCCAGATAAACCACCATCGCCGCCGCGTACAGATTGGCGGCGGCGGGCAGCAGCAGTTTTACGATTTTGAACGTTCCTGAAAATTGGCTTCGAGTCAACGTATTTCCTCTGTGTCGGTGTGTCTGCTTCTCAAAACTTCGCGCTATCGTAGTGTACACCCCTTTCCGCCGCCTAAGAATCAAAACGCCCCGGATGGGGCGCTGCGATTTTCCAGATATGGGAGAAAATCAAGCTTCGTTGTTTTTCACCGGGCAGGTGCTGATGCCGAAAGGCACATACAGCGGACACCAACCGATGAGTGCTGTCCCGATGAAGATTAATCCCAGTGCGCCCAACCAGGTTTGGAAATACAGCCCGGCTAGCACTACCGCCGCCCCCAAAACCAGCCGCACCACACGATCTACACTGCCCACATTGCGAACCATTATGCCAACCTCCTGTTGTTGGTACTGTACTGCTTGCTTTGTCTATTGGATGCAGAAGGCGGGAAAAGGTTACAAACGATTTTTAGCATTTGCCGTCATTCGCAGTCCTCCGCCGGGCGGCCTGCCAGCGCCTTTTCCAGCCGGTCGTATAGAGCGGCATGACGCCGGGGCGAAAGTCCCTGCTGCTGGCCGCGCTGCCGGTAGAGCATAATGGTACGCTGTGTAGAGTCCAGCACGACATGGCAGTTTTTACAGGTGGCAAGGTGCTGCCGGGCCTCCTCGGCCAGATTTTCGCTCAGATTGTTGTCAATATAGTCAGACAAGTAGCGAATCAAGGTTTCGCAGTCCATCAGGCTATCCTTATATCATGCGGCACAGTTTTATACCTGGGCGCGCTCATCAAAGTAGGCGGCCAGCTTTTCACGCAGGGCCAGCCGCGCCCGGTGCAGCCGCACTTTTACCAGCGGCTCACCAATGTTGAGGATGCGCGCGGTTTCGGCAGTGGAAAGTTCCTCCACGTCCCGCAGCAGAAAGACGGCCCGCAGCTCCGGCTTCAAGCTGGTGATGGCGCGCTCCATTTCGGCGGCGGCTTCGGCGCTGTCCAGCAGCGCATCGGGCATGGTTGACCAGTCGGTAAAGCTGGCGGGCATCCGGTCTGGCTCGTCTTCTTCATCGAGTTCGACCTCTGGCCGCGCCCGGCGCAGGCGCATCAAACATTCGTTATAACCGACACGGTACAGCCATGTGCCGATGTTAGAGCGCCCTTCAAAACGGTCTATATGTTCGATAAGGGCGAGAAATGTATCCTGCACCACGCCGTCGGCCTGCTGCTCATCCCTCAGCATACCGGCAGCTAAGCGGTAGATTTTGTCGGCATAAGCCTCAAACAGCGCGGACAGCGCGGCAGGGTCTCGACGTTTGAGGGCAGTTACAAGCGCCTGTTCGTCCTCAAGGGCAGGGTTCATAAAAACGCCTTTATCCTGGATAGGCATTGTGTTTGGCTGTTAATACGCCGGATCGTCTCTGTTTGGATGTGTAGAACGCCCTTTGAGGATGTTTTTCAGCTGTTCCAGGTTTCGCGCAGCAGGGTGGTGTAGTTCAGCCCCGGCGTGATCTGTCCCAGCACGACCGGATGCGCCGCGCCGGTGAGCGCCGGCAGCGTGCCGGGGCGCGCGTGCCAGCTTTCGTAGGCCAGTAGGGCGAAAACCAGCGTCTCTTTATGCTTGCTGCTCAGGCCGATGTCCTCGTGCGCCAGCAGGTGGCTGCCCGGCAGTTCGGCGCGCAGCCGCTCCACCAGAACCGGATTAAAACGCCCGCCCCCGCCCAGGAAAACTTCCGCCGGCGGCGTGGGGGCAAAACGCCGGTAAGCGTCCGCGATGCTGGCGGCGGTTAAGGCTGTGAGCGTGGCGGCGATGCTGCCGTCGTCCAGGCCGCGCGCCCGGCCTTCATCCACCAGCCGCGCCGCTTCCGCCGCGCCGAACAGCTCGCGCCCGGTGGTTTTGGGCGGGCGGCGCTCGTAATACGGGTGCGCCAGCAGGGCGCGCAGCCAGTCCTCATCCACCCTGCCCTGCCGCGCTAGCGCCCCATCGCGGTCATAGGCTGCCTGCCCGCCGGTGAAAATCGCCACCGCGCCATCTATCAGGCTGTTGCCGGGGCCGGTATCGAAGGCCAGCGGCGGGTTAACGGCGTCCGCCAGCGGCGGCAGAAAGGTCACATTGCCGATGCCGCCGATGTTCTGGACGGCCCGCCAGGCGGTGGGATGCCGCAGCAGCAGCCAGTCGGCGTAGGCCGTCAGCGGCGCACCCTGCCCCCCGGCGGCCACATCGCGCGGGCGAAAATTGCTGATGGTGGTGATGCCGGTGCGCTCCGCCAGCACGGCGGCTTCGGCGATTTGCAGCGTGGCGCTCACGCGGCCATCCGGTTCGACGGCGTGCCAGACCGTTTGCCCATGCGAGCCGATCAGGTGGATGTCCGCCGGCGTTTTTCCGGTTTCGCGTATGGCTCGCAGCGCGGCGGCGGCGAAGCGTTCGCCCAGGTCGAAGTGAAGCCGGCACAGCGCGTCCACGCGCGACTGTTCCGGCAGGCAGGCGTCCAGGATGCGGCGCTGAAAGGCGGCCTCATACGGTTCGGTTAAAGCATGGAGGATACGCGCGTTTAGGGTCGGCGGCGCGCCGGTGATCTCGCACAGCGCGGCGTCAATGCCATCGGCGGACGTGCCGGACATCAGGCCGACCACGAACATGATTTTAAGCCGCTTTCTGCCGCCAGCGTTCGATCAGCGCCGCGTACAGGTCAACGATTTCGTCCATCATGGCCGGCCAGGTCTGCGTTTCGGCAAAAGCGCGGGCGGCGCGCCCCATCTGCGCCAGACGTTCGCGGCTGCCGGCGATCAGCCGCACGCCTTCTACCAGCGCCTCCACGTCACCGATTTCGAACGTATAACCCGTGAAACCTTCCTGCACCACGTCGCCCACGCCCCCCACGCGGGAGGCCACTACCGGCAGCCCGGCGGCCATCGCTTCCAGCACCACCAGGCCGAACGTCTCCAGCGCCGAAGGGAATACGAAGATGTCCGCGCTGGCGTAGGCCTGGGCGAGTTCCTCGCCTTTTAAATACCCCATAAAACACACCGGCAGCCCGGCGAACAGGCGCTCCAGGTCGGCGCGCGCCGGGCCGTCCCCCACCAGCGCCAGCCGCGTACCCGGCACGCGCTCCAGCGCCGGCTTCAGCCGGTCAAGCTGTTTTTCGCCGGAAAGCCGCCCCACGTACAGCAGCATGGTTTCATCGGGATGCCCGCCGGAAAGCCGGTCGCGCATTTCGGCGCTGCGGTGGCGCGGGTTAAAAAACTCGGCATCCACGCCGCGCCGCCACAGGCCCACCTGCTTCACGCCGGACGCCAGCATCTGCTGCTGCACCAGCCGCGACGGGGCCAGCGCGGCATCCGCCCAGTTGAACAGCGCGCGCGTCAGCCAGTCCGCCACCGGCGCGACGAAGCCGATATTAAAATGCTGGACGAGCCGCGCCACATCCAGATGAAACGACGCGACGGTAGGGATGTCCAGACTTTTCGCCATCAGCAGGCCGAACCCCCCGATCAGCGCCGGGTGAAAAAAGTGCGCCACGTCCGGGTTGAAGTTTTTGATCTGGTAGTAGGTGGAAAGTGTCGGCGGGCCGACCTTAAGTTCGGGGTACAGCGGCATCGTCACGCCGGGGACACCGATCACCGGCGTCTGGTTGTACCGTTCGACGCCCATTTTGGGCGCCACCACCGCCGTTTGAATGCCCCGCGCGGTCAGGTGGTCAAGCAGCAGGCACATCACCGTGACGATGCCATCAATTTTGGGCAGAAAGGTTTCGGTAAACAGAACCACACGCATCAGGATACCCCCTGGCGCATCCGCGAACAAGGGGCTTATTCGGCCCCTTGTTCTAAAGATGTGGATAATCACCTGAGTCCTTACCCTCGTCTGTAGATAACACCATTACCCACCCGGAGTGACGATTTTGGTTGGCGCGTATCCTTGCTTGCCCCAGGCGCATTTGCCCTTTACAATAAACGGCGAACCGTTCCTCTTTACCGAACAACCTTCGAGTGCAGGCGATGAGCGACCAGCAAGACGTTCAGGTGCGGATAGATGATCGAGTGCGGCTGATGTCGGCGGCGCTGGCCGCAACCACCTGGCCGGAAAAATCGCAGGCGGAACAGCCGCACGGCACGCACGCGCACAGCCGTTTGACGCGCAAAGTTCTGGAGCCGCTCAAAAATCACAGCGCCGTCCAGGGCTTACAAAGCCTGCTCAACCTGGGCGCGCCGATGGAAGCCATCTACAGTTTCGCCCTGGAACTGCGCTGGCCGGGGCTGCACGCCGAAAAACTGCCCATCTGGGTCCCGCCGCGCTGGAACGAGCAGCTTTATGACTTTTACCAGCGCGCCAGCCTGGAAAAACTGTGGCAGGACGAGGACGGCGCCTGGCGTGCCAGCGTTACTGAAGCGCAGAAGATGTTCAAAGGCGTGCCGTTTAAGCCGTTTTTGCAGCCCTTCGTGGGGGCAGTCGCCGAAAAGCTGACCTTCATCCCCAACATTTCCTTCCCTACCGACCGTGAGATCGGCGTGCAGACGAACGGCGAGCTGGTGTGCATTGCCCCGCCCCGGCTGGCCTGGGGTGACAGCCCGCCCTGGCCGTTTGACGAAGACCCGGCGCACATCTACCGGGCGGCGCTGTCGCAGTACGGGCGGATGCTCATCATGAACTTCCTGCGTACCCATGCCCAGGCCATCGCAGCAGTGGCGGAAACGCCCCTGCCGGTCAGCGATCAGTTCCGCGCCCAGTACCCAAGCTGGCAGGAACAGTTCGCCAACCTGTTCGTGGCGGCGGCGGTAGCGATCTTCCTGGAGGAGCATGTCAGCCCGGCGGAGGCGAAAGCCTACGTGCTGATGGAGCGCAAAACCAAAGGGATGCACATCCTGCCGGGCATGATTAGCGTGCTGCGCCGCTACCTGAGCGAGCGCGAAAACGGGCGCTACAACAGCCTGCTGGACTTTATGCCCATTTTCCCAAAACAGCTTCGGATCGCCAACCGGATTGTGACGCTGTAGCAGTGACCCGCAAGTACGATCAGATCATCGTCATTGACATTGAATGCACCTGCTGGGAGAAACTGCCCCCGCCCGGCATGGAAACCGACATCATCGAAATCGGCATCTGCCCGCTGAACCCGTTCACCGGCGAACGCCTGGAAAGGCGCAGCCTGATCGTCCGGCCAGAGCGTTCGACCGTCAGCTCGTTCTGCACGCGGCTGACCTCGCTCACGCCGGAGATGGTGGCGCAGGGCGTATCGTTCGTGGAAGCCTGCAACATCCTGCGCTACGATTACCAGACGCGGCGGCGGGTGTGGGCCAGCTACGGTGACTTCGACCGGCAGCAGTTCGAGCGCCAGTGCGCGGCGATGGGTGTCGCCTATCCTTTTGGTGCAACCCATCTCAACGTCAAAACGCTCTTTACGCTGCTGCGCGCGCGGCAGCATGACGTGAGCATGGCCGAAGCGATGAAACTGCTCGATCTGCCGCTGGAAGGCGCGCACCACCGGGGCGGCGACGACGCCTGGAATCTCGCCCGCCTGCTGGCTGCGATCCTGCTGGAACGGCGGGGTGCTGCGTCCCGCGCCGATAGTTCAGAATAGAGGCTGTATGATTCAACGATTGTTTGCGCCCATCAGCCGGCCAGAAGCCCCGCCGCCCTGGGGGCTGGCCGCCGCGCTCAGCGGTATGGTCGCCGCTTTCGCCGCCATCCTCATCGGCTCGACGCTGGCGCTGATGGTCTACTGCGGCGCGCCGGAAAACGCCGCTTACTGCCAGGCGCTCAACTTCCGCCTGCCGCCGGCGGTATCGCTGGCCGCCTGGACGCTGGGCGCGGCGCTGACCATCGTGTTTGTATTCGTCACTCGGCGCAAGCCCGCCGAACGCGCCGCGCTGCGGCTGGGGCCAATACGCGCTTCGGTCTTCTGGGTGCTGCTCATCAGCGTCGGCCTGGCCGTCACGCTGGACGTAATCACGCTGCGGATCACCTCGCCGCTGGTGGCCGAGCCGGAACTTCAGAGTTTTAAGGCGCTGCCCGCCGGCCCGCTGGATTGGGCGCTGGCGCTGGTGTTTATGGTGGTCGCGCAGCCGGCAGCGGAAGAACTGGTCTTTCGCGGGCTGCTGCTGCCAGCGCTGCGGCAGGCGGTTGGTCCCTGGCCGGGCTACCTGCTCAATGCGGTGTTGTACGCGGTGTTTCACCTGCTGGCCTACCCGCCCATCGCGCAGGACTTAAACGGCCTGTGGTACGGCGCGCTGCTGCCGCTGGTCGGCGGGCTGGTTTTTGGGGCGCTGCGCCTGCACACCGGCTCGACGCGGGCGGCCATCCTGGGACACGCGGCCTTCGGGCTGTTCGCGGTGCTTAAACTGGCTGCTCTGGGCTGAAAGGCCGCCACATGAAAACCCTGGTGATCGCCTCCACCAACCCGGTCAAAATCGAAGCGGCGCAGCGCGGTTTCGCAGTCATGTTCCCGGACGAAACCTTCACCGCGCGCGGTCTGTCGGTGCCGTCCGGCGTCGGCGACCAGCCCATGTCCGACGACGAAACCTACCGGGGCGCGCTCAACCGGACACAGAACGCCCGCCGGGAAGCGCCGGAAGCCGATTTCTGGGTGGGCATCGAGGGCGGCATCGAGGAGCGTCACGGCGAGATGCTGGCCTTCGCCTGGGTGGTCGTGCTTGCGGAACAGCGCGCCGGCAGCAGCCGCACCGCCACCTTCACCCTGCCGGATGCGCTTGCCGACCTAGTGCGGCAGGGCGTGGAACTGGGCGCGGCGGACGACATCGTTTTCGGGCGCTCCAACTCCAAACAGGCTAACGGCGCGGTCGGCATCCTCACCGCCGACGCCATTGACCGGACGGCCTACTACGAACACGCCGTCATCCTGGCGCTCGTGCCGTTTAAAAACCCTGCCCTGGCCTTTGGCGGCGGATAAGTGGCGCGTTCCGTTTTCGCCGGTACAATAGACTGAAATGCTAACGTTAATTAAATATATAAGGATTGAGGTGTGAAACTCCTGATTTTGGGTGGGACGCGCTTTGTGGGTCGCCATCTGGTCGAAGCGGCGCTGGCGCGCGGCCACGACGTGACGCTGTTTAACCGGGGCGTCAGCAATCCCGATTTATTTCCAACCGTCGAACGGCTGGTAGGCGACCGCGACGGCGATCTTTCGGCGCTGAAAGGGCGGCGCTGGGACGCGGTGGTGGATACCTGCGGCTACGTGCCGCGCATCGTGCGGGCTTCGGCGGCGCTGCTGGCCGGGGCCGTCGAACACTACACGTTTATTTCCAGCATTTCGGTTTATCCCGACACGACTATTTATGGTATAGACGAACGCGCCCCGGTCGCCACGCTGGATGACCCGGCGACCGAGGAAGTGAACGGCTCGACCTACGGGGCGCTGAAGGCGCTGTGCGAGCAGGCTGCCGAGGATGCCATGCCGGGGCGCGTCCTCAACGTACGCGCCGGGCTGATCGTCGGGCCGCACGACCCGACCGACCGCTTCACCTATTGGCCGGTGCGGGTCAGCATGGGCGGCGAGGTGATGGCGCCCGGCAGGCCAGATATGCACGTGCAGTTCGTGGACGTGCGCGATCTGGCGGCCTGGATTTTGCTAATGGCCGAAAACCGGAAAACCGGCGTTTATAACGCCACCGGCCCGGCGAACACGCTCACCATGCAGGAAGTTCTAGAAGCCTGCCAGGCCGCCACCGGCAGCGGCGCGCGGCTGATCTGGGTGAGCGATGATTTTTTGCTGGAGCAGTCGGTGACGCCGTTTACCGAAATGCCGCTGTGGATACCGGAGCGGTATAACGGCCTGCAAGCCATCAACATCCAGAAGGCGCTGGCCGACGGCCTGAGCTTCCGCCCGCTGGCCGACACCATCCGCGATACGCTGGAGTGGAACGCTACTCGCGGCGAGGAGGACTATAACAACAAAGGGCTGCGGCTGCGCGGCGGCATGATGCTCGAACGTGAGGCGGCCCTGCTGGCGGCCTGGAAAGAGCGGTTCTGATATGCTCTATTCCATCAACAAGATGAGAATGCCTGCCTCCGGCAGCGGGCTTAAGCCCACTGCCGGTGTATAGATTAGGGGGGGTATGCGCTACGAGGACATCCTGCGGCGTTTCGAGGCGCTCAAAAACCCGGCCAATGTTGCCGGCATGGCGCGGTTTGGTATCAACCCGAACAACACCTATGGCATTTCGGTGGTCGAACTGCGAAAAATCGCCAGAGAAGTTAAAAAAGATCACACCCTGGCCGGTCGGCTGTGGGCTTCCGGCATTCACGAGGCGCGCATCCTGGCGAGTCTGGTCGAGGAGCGCGCCGCCGTCACCGGGAAGCAGCTAGAACGCTGGGTGAGCGACTTCGACTCCTGGGATGTGTGTGACCAGTGCTGCCTCAACCTGTTCCGCTGGACGCCGTTTGCTCATGCCAAAGCCGTCGAGTGGAGCGCGCGCGAGGAAGAATTCGTCAAACGCGCCGGATTCGTGATGATGGCGGTGCTGGCCTCCGGCGACAAAAAAGCGAGTGATGAGGCATTCGCCGCCTTCCTGCCGATCATCCGGCGCGAGGCCGGCGACGACCGCAACTTCGTCAAAAAAGCGGTTAACTGGGCGCTGCGCGGCATCGGCAAACGTAACCGGCACTTAAACGCCCTGGCGATTGAAACCGCCGAGCAGATTCGGCAGATGGACTCGAAAGCGGCACGCTGGGTAGCCACCGACGCGCTGCGGGAACTGACCGGCGCGGCGGTGCAGGCGCGGTTAAAATAACAGAGGGAAACATCCATGCTTTCATCAACGCTGTTTGAAGGCCGGCGCGTCCGGCTGACGCCGCTGGTTCCTGCCGATGTGCAGTATATGGCGCGCTGGCAGATGGACGCCGATTATCTGCGGCTGCTGGATGCCCAGGACCCGGCTTACCCCAAAACCGAGCAGCAGCTTGTGGACTGGATTCACGAGCGGCGGCGCGGCAGCACCACCTACCTGTTCGGCATCCGCCTGCGCGAAAATGATGAGCTGATCGGCTTCATCGAACTGGGCGACATCCTGTGGCCGCACCGGACGAGCTGGCTGGCAATCGGCATCGGCGACCGGGCGCACCGGGGGCAGGGGTACGGCCACGAGGCGCTGGCGCTGGCGCTGGACTACGCTTTTCTGGAACTCAACCTGTACCGTGTGCAGCTTACGGTGTTCGAATACAACAAACCGGCCATCAAACTGTACGAAAAACTAGGCTTCCGGCGCGAGGGCGCTTTCCGCGAATTTATGCAGCGGGACGGACGGCGCTGGGATATGTACCTGTACGGCATCCTGGCGCACGAATGGCTGGAGCGCAGCCGGTGAGTTCCGGGAATGCCCGGCGCTCAATCGGCGGCCTGAGCAGCCTCCGCCATCCCTAACGGCGGGCGAACCGCCGCCCCCGGTTTGGGCGGGATGCGGCTCATGGCGTATTCGGCCAGCGCCGTGATCGTCAGGCTGGGGTTGATACCCGGATTGCCGGGCATGATCGAACCGTCCACCACGTACAGCCCCGGATAATTAAACACCTCGCAGTTTACGTCCACTACGCCGTCCTGGTCGCTGCGCCCCATTGGGCAGCCGCCGATCAGGTGCGCCGTCGCCGGGATGCCCAGCAGCGTTTCGGGGATGGTGTCCTGGGCGATGCCCCTGGTCTTGCGGGCGAAGGTGTGCGTCAGCCCGTGTGATATGCTTTCCTCCGGCGACAGCGACGTGCCAGGGGACAGCTCCGAAACCAGCCCGCGCCGGAACAGTGTAAAGGCGTTGCGCCCCAGCCGCACCCGCATGGTGCCGTCTATCGTCTGCATGATGAGCAGGATGGTCGAACTTTTGGCCCAAGCGGAGAAAAACTTAGCGTAAAAAAACTCCAGCGGGTGCGTAAAACCGTGCCACAGCGTTTTGATGAAGCGTTTGAAGATCGTGTCCGCGCCTTCGATCATGGGAATCGCCAGCAGCCGCATGAAGGATGACCCGCGCGAATAACGCACCGGCTCGATGTGCGTCACGTCATCCAACGCGAAAATCGAGGTGATGGCCGGGCCGGTCGAAAAATCCACGCTGCGGTCCCAACTGGTCGAGCCGGTCAGCGCCTCGCTGTTGGTGCGGACGCCCGTCCCCAGACAGCGCGACAGCCGGGGCAGCGAACGTTTCACGTCGCGGCAGCGCAGCAGCAGGCGCAGCGTCCCCATCGCATGGGCGGCTACCACCACGTTACGCGCCCGCACTGTAAAATACCGGCGGCTCAGCGGCAGCGCCGTCGAACGGCGGTAGACGACGGCATACCGCGCGCCGTCCGGCTGGCCGTCCGGCAGCGGGCGAATGTCCACCACCTCGGACTCGGCGCGCACCTCCGCGCCCCATTTTTCGGCAAAATACAGGTAATTTTTGACCAGCGTATTTTTTGCTCCGTAGCGGCAGCCGACCATGCAGCCGCCGCAGCCGTTACAGCCAGTGCGCTCTGGCCCCTGGCCGCCGAAGTAGGGGTCAGGGACAGTTTGATCTGGCTCGCCGAAATAAATCGCCACGTTGGATGGCCTGAAGGTATGGCCGCGTCCGTGTTCGTCGGCGATCTCTTTTAATACCCGGTCGGCGGGGGTCACAAAGGGGTTGCGCGCCACGCCCAGCATCCGTTTGGCCGTTTCGTAATACGGGGCCAGCAGGGTTTTCCAGTCGGCCAGGTCGCGCCAGCCGGGGCTGCTGAACAGGTCGTCGCTCGGTTCCATCAGCACGTTGGCATAAACTAGGCTGCCGCCGCCCACGCCGCTGCCGTGCAGCACCATGATGTCGTTCATGAAGCTCAGTTCTTGAATGCCGAAACAGCGCAGCGCTGGCAGCCACAGGTACTTAAAAACGTTCCAGTTCGAGCGCGGGAAATCCTCGTCGCGGAAGCGTTTGCCGCGTTCCAGCACCAGCACGCTGTAGCCCTTTTCGGTCAGCCGCATGGCAGATACGCTGCCGCCAAAACCGGAGCCGACGATCACAAAATCATAGGATTGTGGGTTCATAAAACGTGATCTTTTTATCTCTGATGTTTGTGATTATTTTAACGTAGATTCAATTTTATGGGGATATGCGGCGGATTTTTTAATGTAGGGCAGCAGTAGGGGCAGCCGCAGGGGAAAACGCAGCACAAAGGCGCAATGAGGCAAATAGAGCAATCGCATATAAACGCTAATGGATAAACCACTTCGCGGGTAGGGGCGCGCACGCAGGCGCGCCCCCAACCCATTATTATCTACCCGCAGGCGTCCAGGTCACGCCACTTTTGAACTTTATCGGCGGCCTGCTGCTCGCCAGCCGCGTCGGGCCGGATGGTCAGGCGGCGGTTGGCGATTTCTTCGCATTCCGCGCCCTTTTCGACGGCGCTCCAGTCGCCGCGCACATATTTATACTCGATGGCCGTCCCCTCTTTGATCTCCAGGGTGATCGTCCAGTGGGTATCGTCGGCCTGCGTCATTTCCAGGCCCGCCGGGTCCCAGCGCGGGTAGCCGCTGCCGCCGAAGTCGCCGGCGATGAACACCTTGCCGGTGGTGTAGTCCGGCACTTCGGCGATAAACGTCACCGGCACGACCAGCCGCGCTACCGTCACCGCCTCGGTACTGGCGAGCGGCGATTCGTTGAGCGCGCCGTCCACCGCCGCCACGCTGTAGACGTAAGTTTTGCCTTCGACAACCGCGCTGTCGGTATAGGCCGTGCTTTCGGCGGCAGTTTCCGCGATCATTTCGGCGGCTTCGCCGTCCGCCGCCCGGTATACCCGGTAGGCGAACAGGTTTTCATCCGCCACCGCGTCCCATTCCAGCCCCACGCCGGAAAGCGACGCCCGCGTGATGCGGACTTCCGCCGGCGAGTCCGGCGGTGTGGTATCGCCGGAGGCCACCAGCGTCACCAGCGGCAGCGTGCCATCCGCCCGCTGGACGGTCGTCCAGGTCAGCCCGGCGTCGGCGCTGAACTGCACCACCACCTGATATTCACCGACCGCCTGCGGCGCGATGGTGACGCTGTAGGCGTCCGCGCCGTCCACATCGCCGGCGTAAGCCATCGGCAGATCGGCGGCCAGGTCGCCGCCCGCCGGAACGAGCGCCGCCCGCGCCAGGATGCCCGGCGTTTGCCCGGCGGCCTCGGTCACGCCGTCTATCTTCACGGCGGCCTGTACCGGGACGTTGAGGCCAAACACCAGTTCCAGTTCCCGGTCTGCGGCGGACTCGCCGATGTAGAATGTTTCGCCAATCGTATAGCTCGGCGCGGCTATGATGCTCGCGCCGGGGGCGCCAACCAGGCCGTTTTCGCCGGCGGCGGCGACCGCGTAATAATACACAAAACCGTTTGTCACCGTTTCGTCGGCGAAGGCCGTCCCGGTGACCGGCGTCTCGGTCAGCGGCTCAAAACCGCCGGCGGCTACCGGGCTGCGGTAAACGATATAACCTGCCGCCCCATCTGCCGCTTCCCATTCCAGCAAAACCTGGCCGGAGCGGGCGACAGCGGTCAGCCCATCGGGCGCGGCGGGCGCTTCAAAAGCGGCGGCGTCCGCCGTCACCGTCCAGATGATGCCGCTCCGCGCCGGGACGGCCACCTCGGCGCTGCCGCCGTCGGTGCTGAGCGGCGCGCCGTCCGGGAACGGCTGGAGCGTCAAACCGGAGGGCAGCAGGCCGCCGAAGTCCAGACGAACCTGCTGGTCGGTGGCGCTGCGGTTGAGCGCCACCAGCGCCGCGCTGCCGTCGGCTTTGCTCAAGCGGGCGAACGCATACAGGCCATTCTGGTCATCGGCCAGCAGCGTGACCATCTCGCCGGTACGCAGGGCGGGGTTATCGCGCCGCAGCGCGCCAAGCCCCCGGTAAAAGGCCAGCATGTCTTCGTCCGGCGGCGGGTAATAGTCGCCTTCGGTGTCCGGCCAGGGGTACGGCGCGCGGTTGTACGGGTCGTCCTGGTAGACGCCGCCGCTGTCGCGGATGCTCGGCGCATCTATGGCGATTTCGTCGCCGTAATAAATCGTCGGCGCGCCCGGCAGCGCGAACTGCGCCAGCGCGGCCAGTTTGTGCGCCTGCGGGTCGCTGCCGACCACAAAAAACAGGCGCGAAACATCGTGGCTGGACAGCACGTTCATCAGCGCATGGTAGGCCGGCTGCGGATAATCCTCCTCAATCGAGCGGATGGTATTGTCCAGCTCGCTGGGCGGCAGCGCGTACATCACCCGGTCGCCGTTGGAGTCATTGTCGGTGAAGTCGGTATCGCGCACGAAACCCAGGATGCCGGCGCGCAGCCGGTAGTTCATGGTGGAGTCCCACTCGTCGCCGCCGAAAAATTCCGCCGCGTCGCTCCATTCTTCCCCGATGATGACCGTTTCCGGGTTCAAACGGCGCAGCACGGTGCGGAACATCTCCCAGTAGATGTTGTTCGGGTCGCGCCCATTGTCAATGTCCGGGGCCACATCCAGCCGCCAGCCGCCGATGCCTTCGCGCACCCAGGTCTGGCCGACGCTGTTTTCGTCCAGGAAGAAAAAGCGGCGCGTTTCCACGATGGTATTGTTCACGCGCGGGATGGTATCGAAGCCCGCCCACGACACATAATAAAGCGGATCGGGGTCGCCGGCGCAGGGCGCGGGCTGGTTGGCGCGCGGCGGCGCGAAGTAGAACCACGCCCGGTAGGGGGACTTCAGGCTTTCGCAGGCGCCTTCTTGGCCCTCAAAGCGGTCGAAACGGTCGAAGTAGGGACTGTCGCTGGACAGGTGATTAAACACGCCGTCCAGGATAATTTTGATGCCGCGCTGTTCCGCCTGGCTGACGAGCGTGCGGAAGTCCTCCAGCGTCCCCAGGATGGGGTCAATTTGCAGGTAGTCCACCGTGTCGTAGCGGTGATTGGAGCGCGCCAGGAAGATCGGGTTCAGGTAGATGGCGGTCACGCCCAGGTCGTGCAGGTAGTCCAGTTTTTCGGTGATACCGGCCAGGTCGCCGCCGTAGAAGTCGCTGTTATAGTAACCCTGGTCGCCCGCCGGGGCCAGCACGCGGCGGCCATCTACCGGCGGCTCGTTCCAGGTATCGTGGAAAATCAGCGGCAGCGCGTCGTAAAAGACCTCATCGCCGTCCGCCGGGTTGTTGGACGGGTCGCCATCGCGGAAGCGGTCGGGAAAAATCTGGTAAACGACGGCGTTCCGCATCCATTCCGGGGTGTAATATGCCGGGTCGTAAACTGTGATCTGGTAGCTGAGGTCGGGGCTTTCGGCGTAGACCATGCCCGCGCCGCCCTCGCGGTGCGCCAGATAGGGGCTGCCGACGTTCAGGCGCGTATCATCCTCGTAATACAGCGTCTGGTTGCCGCGCGTGACGATAAAACGATACCACAGCACGGTGCTTTTGCCGCCCACGTCCAGCGTGGTTTCCCACAGGTCATAACCTTGGGGTGTGGTGGCGGCCACCCGCATCGGCAGCAGGCTTTGCGCTTCCTCACGGGTGTTCCACACGCGCACGGTGGCCGAGTCCAGGTTGCCCGCCGCCGCGCGCAGCCGCAGCGTCACGGTCGTGCCGAAGGGCGCCGCGCCGCCGGGTGTGCGGTACAGGTCGGCGCGGCTGTCGTGGTAAAGCGCGCCGGGGTTGATGCCGAGGTCAGCCGCCGGCGCTTCCGGCGTCAGTTCTGCCGGGATGTCCAGCGGCACGGCGACGGCACATACGTCAGATTTGGCAGCCTCGGCGCAGCCTTCGGTCGCCTCGGCGGTCGGTTCGGGCGCTGCTTCCGAAGCCAGCGCGAACGGCTGGCCGCCTAATACCAGCAGGACGGCCAGCGCCAGCAGGGCCGCCGCCCAGAACGAAAGATTATTCTTTTTCTCGTGCATAAATCATCGCTCCACACAAAAATTGTTTTGGACACAAACATGCTTCCATTGTACCCACAACCCTGCCCGACGGCAGCAAACTCTAATGCGCGGGTGGGGCGGCAGGCGGACATCTGGCCTGCCCTGCTCGCTGCGCCCGGTTGCCGGTATCGCGGCGCGGACTACAATGGTTCTTTAGAGATAAAAACATCGCCCCCTGCGGCGAAAAGCGCGATCATCATGACCATTCTTGTGCTTGACATCGGCAGTTCGTCGGCGCGGGCGCTGCTGTTCAGCGACCAGATCGAGCCGATCCCCGGCGCGGCGGCCAGCGCCAGTTATCACCTGACGACCAAACCCGACGGCGCGGCCACGCTTGACGCGGCGGCGCTCCAAACGCACGTCGAAACCTGCCTAGACACCGTGATGCTGCACCCGGCGGCGCGGGATGTGCAGGTTGTGGGGCTGGCAACGCTGGCCGGGAATATGCTGGGCGTGGACGCCGCCGGCGACCCGCTGACCCCCATTTATACCTACGCCGACACCCGCAGCGCCGAGGATGTCGCTTTCCTCAAAACGGCGGTGGACGCGGTCTCCAAACACCAGCGCACCGGCTGCCCGGTGCATACGGCGTACCATCCGGGGCGGCTGCACTGGCTTCGCCGCACCGACCCGGCGCTGTTCGCGCAGGTCGTCACCTGGCTGGACTTCGGCACATACCTGTACCGGCGCTGGTTCGGGCAGGCGGCGTGCAGTTATTCGATGGCATCTTGGTCGGGGCTGCTCAACCGCTCCGACCTGACCTGGCATCAGCAGTGGTTGTGGGCGCTTGATATAGACGAGTCGATTCTGCCGCCGCTGGCCGACTACAGCGACGCGCAGAGCGGGCTGCTGCCGGTTTATGCGGCGCGCTGGCCGGCGCTGCGGGACGTGCCGTTCTGTTTGGCGGTCGGCGACGGCGCGGCGGCCAATGTCGGGTCAGGCTGCGTGGACGAGTCGCGCATCGCGCTCACGGTCGGCACGACCGCTGCTCTGCGAGTAGTTTCCGGCGAAATTCTGCCGCACGTGCCGGACGGGCTGTGGGGCTACCGGGTGGACGCGCTGTACCATCTCATCGGCGGCGCCACCAGCGAAGGCGGCAACATCTATCATTGGGCGCGGGAAACGCTGCGGCTGGAAGGCAGCCTGGAGGAGGCGCTGATGCAGCGCGCGCCGGATTCGCACGGGCTGACGTTTTTGCCGCTGCTGGCAGGGGAACGCAGTCCCGGCTGGGCAGCCGACGCGACCGGCGCGATCACCGGGCTGCGGCTGTCCACCACGCCGCTGGACATCGCCCAGGCCGCGCTGGAAGGCGTGGCGCTGCGGCTGGCGGCGGTGGCCGACCAGCTTATGCCGCTGGCCGGCCCGGATGCGGCGGTTAGCGGCGGGGGCGGCGCGCTGCGGCGCTCGCCGGCGTGGGCTTCCATCATCGCCAACGCGCTGGACCGCCCCCTGCACCTGCTGGACGAGTCCGAAATCACGGCGCGCGGGACGGCTATTCTGGCGCTGCGCGCGCTGGGGCGCTGCGGGCTGGCGGATTTTCCGCCGCGTTTTGCCTACACGATTGAACCCGTCCCCGCGATTGCGGACATCCTGCAGGCCGCCCGCGAGCGGCAGACCCGGCTCTACGAGCAGATCATCGGGGATGAGGCCGGTTAATCGTCATCCATCTCCATTTCTTCCATTTCCGGCGCTTTGGACGAACTGCCGAAGGTGGCGCGCAGCCCGGCGATAAACTGCGCCTTCTGCTCGGCATTCAGGTTGGCCTCCGGGTGCAGCGGCAGGTAGAACCGGGGCGGCATATCGTTATAGATGTGCCATTCCAGGTCGGTTATGTCTATTTCGCGCGGGTCATCTTCGGAAAAATTCAGCGCGGCGCGGCCTTTGTTCACGTCCCGCGTCACCAGCCAGGACGCCGGGGCGATTTGCGCGTACCAGGGCCAGATGGTTTCGTTGCTGTGGCAGTCAAAACAGGCCTGGCGCGCCATCTGTTCGGTCTGCGGTGAGTCCCAGGCGATGAGCCGGATAACGGCAGGGTTGGGGTCGCGCTTTAAGATCGGCACGAAATTTCCCACCGGCACAAGCTGAATTACGACAAACCCGGCAGCCAGCAGTGCCGCCAGCCCTAACACGATTTTTCGCCCACGCGGCATAGTTTTTCCCCTTGTAGCGAACCGGTTAATAGCACATGAACCAGCTTATCTGCATATAGACAGTGGGCTTAAGCCCACTGTCGGAAGCCCACTGTCGGAAGCCCACTGTCGGAAGCCCACTGTCTGTACTAGGGAAAAGCCTAACGCCGCCGGGCTTGCTGAATCCTAAACAGGCTTGAATTAAAAAACGAGGCGTATCACAAAAGGCGCGCCGCTGGCCGCCGCGCCCGCATAAGCCAGCAGGAACAGGGCGAACAGCCCGGCAAAACCGGCCATCTTACGCTGCATGGCGGCGTCCCACACGCCGTTAATCCAGATCATCGAACAATCCCCCGCCGGGCGCGCGGCCCGGCCCGTGCTAAATTTAATCTTCTTTTTCAGCATACAACGAGGTCGCGTTTTAGACAATCAGGACAAAAAAAGCGCCGGTTTATTGGCGCCTTTTACCATTGTGCTGTGCCGCCCTTCACCGGCGGACGCGCACGGTCGCCAGCAGATAGGCGTCGTCGGCGCGGTTTCCATCCGCCGGGAGCAGCCGCGCGCCGTCGCGCCAGTCATAAACCGCCACCGTCAGCGGGTACTCGCCGGGCGGCAGGTCTGCCGGGACGAGCAGGGCGCGCGCGTCCGGCGTCCAGCGGTCGGCGGGCAGCAGCGGCGCGGGGACGCGCCCTCGGTCAAAACCGCCGTCCTGCTGGGCCAGCACGCGGCCATCCTCTGCCAGCAGGTACAGCCCGACCGAATAATCGGCCTGGGGCGGGCTGGCCGCGCGCCACCACAGATCAAAATCGAGCGTCTGGCCGGGTGCAGCTTCAATAACTTCCGGCGGCGCGAACACCCCCAGCGCGATCTGCTGGCCGAATACCGCCAGCGGCGCAGCGGGCGCGCGCTGGTAAAACTCCGCCACCAGTACGCCCAGCACATAGCGGCGCGTTAAAAGCGCGTCCGGCGGCAGAGCGTCTATCGCCTCGAAGCGCACTGCCCAGCCGGCATCCACCAGCCACACCCGTTCCGGCTGGCCGGGGTCTTGCAGCCAGTTGTTCAACGGCGTGATGCGGGCAGGGTGTCCCATCTCCCGCAGCAGGTAATAATCCAGGCTGTACGGCTCGCCGCGCAGCACAAACAGGTCGTCCGGGCGGGCTTCGGCGGCCATCACGTCGGCGAGGCCGCGCCAGTCCGGCGTGACGAACGGCCAGAACACCGGATAGCGGGCGATGCCAACCGCCACAAAAACCAGCGCCGCCGCCGGGGCGGCCACCCGCCCAACCGGATAGCGGCTGACCCAGGCCAGCCCCGCGCCGAACAGGATGCAGACGCCCGCCAGCGTGAAAATCATGTTGCGTTCGATGAACCAGACGAACCGGGTGTTCAGCAGCAGGCTCAAAATCAAGGGGATGGTCAGCCAGATGAGCAGCAGCCCGGCCTGTTTGCGGCGCGTTCGCCAGGCCGCCGCCGCGCCGATGACCGTCAGCGCCGCGCCCAGCAGGTAGTCGCCGTTCCACACGCGGTCAATGTATGACCGGATGGCGTAACCGGCGTCACGGGTGGCATAACCCAATCCCTGCTGCCCCTGCCGGAGCTGCCCCAGGAGCGACGGCACCCAGGGCAGGAACAGCGCCCCACCCAGCGCCAGCGCCGCCGCCAGCCGCAGCCAGTCGCGCCGCCGCAGGACAAACAGGCCGTGCAGTCCCAGCACCACTGCCATCCAGATGCCGTAATAGTGGGTGTACAGGGCCGCCGCTTGCAGCAGCGCCACCACCGCCAGCCCGCCGTTAGCCTGTGGGCGGCGCGTCCAGCGTTCATAAAGCCATACCTGCGCCGCCGCCAGCGTAAAAAACAGCGTATAGTGCCGCGCCAGCCGCCCGAAGTAGATCAAAAACAGCGAACCGGCGGCCAGCAACGCGGCGTACACCCCGGCGCGCCGCCCGTACCAGTCCGCGCCGGCTCGGTAGGTGCAGGCCACACCGACCAGCGCGCACAACCCCGCCAGCCAGCGCAGCGCGATTTCGCCGTCCCCGGCCAGGCGGGTATAAAACCAGCCCAGCAAAAAATACAGCGGCGGATGCACGCCGCGTTCGGCGGCGAACGTCCACACCGACGGCAGATCGCCGCGCAGCGCCACCCCCATCCAGCTTTCGTCTTCCCACAGGCTAACGCTGTTGGCGCCGATCAGGTACAGCCCGGCGGCGAACAGCAAAACGACCAGCAGAATGGCCGGGATGACGGGCGGCGAGGCCGGTTTTTGCGAACGGCGATCACTCCCCAGGCACAACCGGCCAGGTCTCCTCGATAGCATCAAAATGAATCGTCAGCGTTTCTTCGACCAGATCGGCAGAGCCGCTGTTAAAATCTGAGTAAGCCACCTCGCTGATCCACGCGCCGTTAACCGTCCAGCGGCGGATTTCCACGCCGTCATCTATTGCCAGCAGCGCCAGGGTGCGCCGGGGCCGCATGATGTCGGCCTTCGCCGCCACCGTCTCGCGCAGCCAGCGGTTGAAGGGCGCGTTGGGGTCGCGCTGCACCATCTTAACGACCTTAAAAGGCTCCTGCACCTGTTTGAGCGTAGTGGTGGTTTTAACATCCAGCTTGAAGGGGAAAAAGCCGGTCACACGCAGGATGCCGGTTATGTGTTCGCCGTCCAGTTCCAGGGCGAACTCGTGAGCGGACAAACTGTCAATCACCTGGAGGCCGGTTTCCTGGCCTGCCGGGACGATAGAGTCGGTCATCGGGGTTTCTCCTGTCAGCAGTGGGCCGGATAGTGCAGCAAACTATACCGCTTTGGCCTTTAAACCACAAACCGCCTGACGTGAGGGGGGGCACTGTCAGGCGGCTCGTAGAGGGAAGGGCTTGCCTATGGACTAGGTGACGCCAATCTCCAAATCCGGCTTGCCCGCAAATCTGGATTTATTTCCAACACAACTCGCACCACTTCGGAGGAATGAGCACAACCCATATTCCAGATTTGCTTGATGATAAAGTTAACGCCGATAACTAAAACCGGCGTTAGATGAAGATGAGCAGCGGATTAAAAGGGTTTCACCCACCTACCTGCCCGACCGGAGCAATGGTCTGCGCCGGGTCCGGCGTCAGGACTGCGTCCGGGCTGGGGATGGGGGTAGCCTGCGCGCACATCGTCTGCGCGTTACTTAGCTTGCCGCTCACCTCCGCGCTGGACAGGATGCCGAGCGCGCCCTGATACTGTGCCGCCGCCGGGCAAAATTCGGTCTGCGCCGCCCAGGCGTCGCCGTAAGCGACATACTGGTTAAACAGCAGCTGCGTCACGTCGCGGTAGTTGGGAGCCTGGCGGTAAATTTCGCGCAGGGCGTTAATGGCCGCCGGGTAGTTCGCGCCGATGGTATTGAGCGCGTCCAGATACAGGGTGGCGATATAGCGTTCGTAGCTCAGTTCCCCGATGTCCCCGAACTGTTCGGCGCGATCGGACAGCAGGTTGGCCTCGGCTAGGTCGCCGACGCTGCCCGTCCGGTACAACTGGAGCGCCCTGCCGGTGAGCGATTGAAGCATCAGGCTGCGGACGGCGGCAGCTTCGTAGCTGCTGTCGGCGGCCAGGATCACGTCCAGCGTCTCGATGGCGGCGGCCCAATCGTTTAAGGAAACCGACTGGCGCGCCTCTTGCAGCAGCCCGGCCATGTCCAGACTGCGCCCGCTGGCCGTCGCCGCCGGGGCGGGCGGTTCAACCGCGCGGGTGGGCGAGGGTGTGGCGGTCGGGCTGGGCGTGGGCGTGATGGTCGGCTGGCTGGTGAGGTAAACCGCCGTCGCCGTTTGCATAAAGCCGTCCAGTCCCGGCACGCCGGGCGTCAGGGTCGCCAGATATTGCAGACGGGCTTGCAGCAAAATCAGGTTACCGCCGGCCATGTCGCCGGGCAGGCGGCTGATCTGTTCGTTAATAACAGCGTTCTGGGTGGCGGTGGCGTTCATCTGGGCGATACGCTGGCCGGATGTCCAGCCCGCCAGCGCCGCCAGCGCGATAATCAGCCCCGCAAAACCTACTACCACCACGCCGATGAGGCTCCACACCAGGCAGCCCGGCCCACCCGCCGTTGGTTCGTCCAGGGGGTCAACATAAACCGGCGGCTGCCCGCGCGCCGGGGTTTTAAAAGGGGAGCGTGGTTGGGTATCGTCCGGTAAAACCATGCGCTTCTCCATCGGTCACGCCGTTTTAGCGGCGTTTGTAAAGCCAGAGGCGCATTATAACGGACGCCGAAAATGATGTACAGCGGCGCTTGCCCTACGGAAAACAGCAGGGGCGCTAATGTGCGCCCCTGCGGATTCAATCGCTTCAAGCAGGTTGTAAAACTACGAACCCATTTCCATCATCTGCGCGCCTTCGGGGGCGGTGGGGGCCGCCGTCGCGTTGTGCGCGCTCAGTTCCACATCCAGCAGCAGCCGCAGCACAGCCGGCTCCATCTTCGGCACATCACCGCCAGCCGCGCCCCCGCCCATGCTCATCATCGCGTTCAGGTCAACCACCACGTTGGCTTCCAGCACCAGCCGGTGAACCCACATATCGTCTGCGCCGATCCAGCGAGTAGTTTTGATGTTACCTTCCTGAAGCAGCATGGGCAGCAGCATCCCGATCTGCCCAACCTGCGCCATGTTGGGGTCATCCGAGGCGGTCGCCAGGTTGGTCAGAACCTTCTGGAACTCCGGCGAGGACAGCAGCGGCACGAAGTCAACCTTCGACTCGAAGGCGTACATCCTCTGGCCCATCATCTCGGCATCGGCCAGGCGCGCTTGGCTGGTGAAACCCTGGACGCTCATCAACCCAGCCAGATCTTCCGGCGACAGGCCGGAACCCGCCAGCAGCGCGGTCGGGTCAGCAGCCGCGCCCATCGCGCCCATATCGCCTTCCATCAGCGCGGTGGGGTCAACCGGCAGGCCCGCCATGCCGGCGCTGTCCAGAAATTCGGAGAGCGGGCTGCCCATCCACTGGCCGGTTTCCGGGTCTTTGGCGTAAAAGACGCCGTCCACGATCACAAAGCTGAACGTGCCGGACTGGTCATCCGTCCCGGTGCCGGCGATGCTGCCGTTGACATCCATCGCCATCGCAAAAGCGGCCATTGGGTCGGCAGCGGCGGGGTTGACCACCAGCGGGCTGTTGGCCGCGTCGGCGGTGACGGTGATCGCCTGGGGCGCGCCCTCGCCGGTTGTCCCCAACAAACCGCTCAGCGATTCCAGACCGGTCAGACTCAGATTAAATTTAAAGCCCAGGGTGAACGAGGTCATCTCGGCAAGTTTCGCATCTGCCGCTTTTACGATCTCGCAGTCAGCACCGGACAGCCCCAGACAGGGATCCATCATATCCTGTGCGGCGGCGGGGAAAAGCGTCAGCGCCAGCGCAAAAACCAGAAAAACCGCTAAAAGACGTGACTTCATGAACAGTTACTCCTTAGGTGTATAACTACTCACGGCACGTAAGTGCCTGATTGTCATTATAGTTGCAATCAATAGCCTGAACAATCGGTAAAGATGATAAAAACTTATTAAAACTTTTTCATTTTTCCCGCGTAGGCGGGGACAGCAGCGCGGCCACACGCCGGACGATCATCTCCCCGACGGCGGCCTTGCTCATCAGGTCAAGCGGCTCCTGCCCACCGGCGGCGTCCAGCAGCACCACGCGGTTGGTATCCACCTCGAAGCCGGCGTCTTCGGCGGTGATGTCGTTCGCCACCAGCAGGTGCAGCCCCTTACGGTCCAGCTTGACGCGGGCGTTCGCCAGCAGGTCCTGGCTTTCCGCCGCGAAACCCACCACCACACGGGGGAAGCCGGTATCCTCACGCCGTTTTTTGACCACCAGCAGAATATCCGGCGTCCGCGCCAGCGCCAGCACCGGCGCATCGTTGGGATCGTCGGTCTTTTTGATCTTTTGGGCGGCCACATGCTCCGGCGTGAAGTCCGCGACGGCGGCGGCCATCAGCAGGGCGTCGGCGTCACCGGTGTGTTCCAGGACGGCGTATAACATTTCCGCCGCGCTGTTGACCGGGACGACCGTCGCGCCGACCGGGGCGGGCAGATGTTGGGCCGCGCTGATGAGGACGACCGTTTTGGCGCCGGCGTCCAGCGCCGCCTGCGCCAGCGCGTAACCCTGTTTGCCGCTGGAGCGGTTGGAGATGTAACGCACCGGGTCAATCGCCTCCCGCGTGCCGCCGGCGGTGACGACGATTTTGCGCCCTTTAAGCGCGCCGTTCCGCCCCAGCGCCCGCCGCAGGTGGCCGATCAGGGTGGGCGTTTCCGGCAGGCGGCCTTTGCCGACCAGCCCTGAAGCGAAGCGGCCTTCGTCCGGCTCGATCACCTGCACGCCGCGCCCCTTTACCACGCGCAGGTTAAACTGCGTGACCTCGCTTTCGTACATGCCGCCGTCCATCGCCGGGGCGATCACCAGCGGGCAGCGGGCGGCCAGCGCCGTCAGGCTCAGCAGATCGTCGGCCAGCCCGTGCGCGATTTTGGCGAGCGTGTTGGCGGTGCAGGGCGCGATCAGCAGCACGTCCGCGCCTTCGGCCAGGCCGACATGGGCGATGTGGGTGGGCAGGCCGCCGCTGCTGTCCGCCTGCCACATGTCGGTATACACGGGACGCCCGGTGACGGACTGGAACGCCAGCGGCGTGACGAACTTCTGCGCGGCGGCGGTCATCAGCACGTCCACTTTCGCGCCGGCCTGCGCCAGCTTGCTGGCGAGGTCAACAGCCTTATAGGCGGCGATGCTGCCGGTGACGCCGAGAATGATGCGTTTATCGTCGAACAAAGTGATTTTTTGTTGGGTCATGTTCGATTTTTACCCGCTTGCAGAACATGGTGTAACATTTGCGCGGCAGCTTCGTTACCATAGGGTGTGATGATTTCGCAGGTCGCGCCAGGGTTATTGTACCTGATTTTGAATGCGAACTGCCCGGCTGGCTTATGGATAAATGGAAAAGAATGAGCCTGATAGACAGTGAGGCTTTGGCCCATTGGCAGCGGGCGCAGCGGGCTGAAGCCCGCTGTCCACTCAGGATCAGGTTTAGTCTTATTGGTTTATCCATTAGTATGCGCTCAATCCTATTGCGCGGCTTTTGTAAGCCCAATTATAGTGCAGGAAAATTTTACTGTAGATGAGGTCAGGGGCATGATCCGAAAATGGTTATGCGGTCCGGTGGGTTTTCTGCTGATAACCGGGGCTGTCGCCGCCCAGGATGTGAGCGTGCCGGACCTGACCGGCCTGAACGTGCCGCAGGCGGCGGCGCTGCTGAACCGCGCCGGACTCAAGCTGGGAGCGGAAAATGCCGCCGGCTGGACGCCCGAATCCGGCGTGCCGCAGAACACCATTGGCGGCCAGTCTATCCCCGCCGGGTGCGGCGGTCAACGTGGCCGACCGCTCGCTGTACCGGGATGAAAACGTCAGCCCGGTGGCGGACATCCGCTGGTTAGCGCCCGGCCAGTGTTTGCTGTTCACCAACCGCTCGCCCAGCAGCGAACAGCCGCCCCTGCCCTGCGACGTGATCGCCCGGCTGGACATCCGCCCGACCGTCATCTTCTGGGGCGCGGACTTCGGCGTGGGCAGCAGCGACGGCCAGCCGCGCACCTGCCCGGCAGCGGTCGCCGGGCGGCTGACGCTGTGCGTGATGCCGCGCTAGTCGTCGTCGCCCTGGCCGCGCGGCAGACCCGTCACCCCACTGCCGCCACCACACCCCAGATGGCCGCGCTGCCGTCCGACCCGGCGGAAAAGAGAAGCGCGCCGTCCTCGCTGAAGGCCAGCTTCATCACCGGAGCAGCCTGGGCCGGCAGCGCCACCTGCGGCATGGTCATGCCGGTGACGGCCCCGCCGCCGCCGACCGCCCACAGGCGCACCGTCCGGTCTTCACCGCCCGCTGCCAGCAGCCGCCCGTCCGGGTTGAAGGCCAGCGCATACACCGCGCCGGAAGCGCCGCCCAAACGCGCCCGCTCCCGCAGGCCGCCGTCGGGCGCGGCGTCCCAGACGACGATCAAACCGTCCGCCCCGGCAGTCGCCAGCAAACGCCCGCCCGCGCCAAAAACGACCGCGCTCACGCCGCCGGGGTGTACGGGCAGCGTGGTGGAAATGACCGCGCCGGTCTGCGCGTTATAAATCATCACCTCGCCGGCAGGCCCGCCCAGAACCGCCGTTTTGCCGTCCGGGGAAAGCGCCGCCGGGCCGGTCAGCCCGCCGAAATTCCCCACCAGGCCCAGCAGCGGCGCGTTTTCCGCCGTGATGCGCGCGCCCGGCGCAGCTGCCGGGGATGCGTCCGACACCGGCTCGGCGCTGCATAAAATCACGATCTGTCGGTCGGCGGAAACGCGGTAATCGTAAACTGTGTCTTCATAGGTCAGTAAAAATTGCAGCCCCGGCGTGAGGACTGCCGCATACGTCGCGCCCGGCTGCGGGCAGCCCAGGCTGGCATCGGGATACGTCCCCTGGGTGTAGCTCCACAGCGCCAGGTCGTTGAGGCTGACGGTGCGCCCCACCCGCTGGCTGAGGTCGGCCAGGGCGCTTTCGATGGCCTGGGGGGCTTGCGCCCGCAGCGCCAGCGGCAAAACCATCCCGATCAGCAGTGCGAAACTCACAAGGCGTCTGAACATCGTCCGTCTCCTTCCGTTCGAGCGTGCGCGATTTTCAACGCGATTCTAGCACAAACGGCGGGCGAACTTATAGAACGCCAGGGTTATTCGGCAGGGCGCTGGAGAATCTCCCGCACCTGATCGCGGACGGTTTCCCGCGCCAGCAGCAGCACCGTATCGCCGGCCTCAATCAGCGTTCCGCCGCCGGGAACGATCATCTCGTCGTGCCGGCCCACCAGCACAATCAGCGCGTCGGGCGGCAGGCGCAGGTCAATAATGGACTTACCCACCGCTGCCGACCGTTCCGGTATGGTCAGTTCGATCAGATCGCTGGCAATTGGGCCATCGCTCATCATGTCGGCCAGCGGCGACCGGGCCGCGGCGTCGGGGGACTGCACCCGCAGCAGCCGCGCGGCGGGGACGATGGACATGCCTTGCAGCAGCACCGAGGTCAGCACGATGAAAAAGACCAGGTTAAAGATCATGTCGGCGCTGCCCACCCCCGCCAGCAGCGGAAAGGTCGCCAGCACAATCGGCGCGGCCCCGCGCAGCCCTACCCAGGCGGCAAACAGCTTTTCGCGCCAGCTCATCCGCGCCGGCAGCAGCGCCACCAGCACACTGACCGGACGCGCGACGAACATCAGAAACGCCGCTACCAGCAGCCCCGTTCCGGCAATGGACGGCAGTTCGGACGGAAAAACTTGCAGCCCCAGCGTCAAAAACATGACGATCTGCATCAGCCAGGCGATGCCGTCATGAAAACGCAGCAGGCTGCGCCGGTGGATGAAATCCGCGTTGCCCATCACCAGCCCGGCCAGATACACCGCCAGAAAGCCGTTGCCATCCAGCGAAGCCGTTAGGCCGTAGGTCAAAAAAACCAGCGCCAGCGTCAGCACCGGGTATAAGCCGTCATATTCCAGGCGCAGCCGGTTGATGACCTGCACCGCACCGCGCCCCATTACATAACCCAGTACCGCGCCCAGCGCCATCTGCCGGACGAAAAACAGCGCCAGCTCGCCTAAAGCCATATCCGGGTTTTGCAGCAGTTGTATCATGCCGATGGTCAGGAATACGGCCATCGGGTCGTTGCTGCCAGATTCGAGTTCCAGCAGCGGCTTCAACCGCGCTTTGAGCTGCACGCCCCTGCCGCGCAGCAGCGTTAATACGGCGGCGGCATCGGTCGAGGAGATAATCGCGCCCAGCAGAATGCCTTCCGGCAGGCTGAAACCCAGCCAATGACTGACGAACAGCCCCACCGCCAGCGCCGTCAGCGAAACGCCAATCGTCGAAAGCGCCAGCCCATGCCACAACACCGGGCGAATATCATTCCAGCGTGTGTCCAGGCCGCCGGAATAAAGGATCAATACCAGCGCGGTGACGCCAACCGCCTGCGCCAGCCAGGGACTGTCGAAATAAATGCCGCCCGGCCCATCCGAACCGGCCAGCATCCCGATCAGCAGAAACAGCAGCAGCGCCGGAATCCCCGAACGCGCGGCGAACTTGCTGGCGAGGATGCCCAGGCATAAAAACAACGCCACGCCAACGAGAAGGTGTTCGATGCGTATCATTAAAGGCTCATCGCTTTTTATATCCAGATCAGAGCCAGATCGGTTATGATTATGACAGCAGGTTTTACCCGCGCCAAGTGGAAAGGAGGGGAAATGTTGCTGAAAGTAATGGCGATCCTGGCTGCCAAATTCGCCCAGAACCGCTATGCCCGCTCCGGCAAGGACTGGCGGCAGCATACGGTAAAATATCACCCCGATCGCGCCGAGTGGGAAGCCAAATATCGCAAACCGGGCCGCCGCGCCGAATGGGAAACGCACCAGGGTGAACCCAACCGACGCGCCGAATGGGAAGCCCAATATCGCAAACCCGAAACACGCCGCCGGGGTTAAACGAATACGGCTTTATGGCCGGGCCGCCGGCACGATAAAATCGGCCACCAACCGGCGGTTTTCGACGTGAAGATCGTCCGTTGCGGACGTGATGACCACCACCATATCCAGCGCCGGGATGACTTCGACAAACTGCCCGCCGTAACCGGCGGCGAAGTAAGCCGGATGCCCTGCCTCGGCGGTTATCCACCACAGATAGCCATAATCTTCCCCTTGCGGAAACCCGCCGCTGACGTGCCGGCGTGTGGACTCGTCCACCCATGCCGCCGGGACGACCTGCCGCCCGTCCCACTGGCCGCGATTCAGATACAGATACCCGAACTTCGCCAGGTCGCGCGCGCGGAGGGATAAACCATGCGCCCCGGTCGTATATCCTTCCGGGTCGGCCAGCCAGTCCGGCCTGGCGATACTCAGCGGCTCGAACAAAAACGCCTGGGCGAAGTCGGCGGCGCTCTGACCGGTGGCGCGGGCCAGCACCCCGGAAAGCAGGTGCGCGGCGGGCGTGTTATAGGCAAAACGCGCGCCGGGGCTGTCCGCGATGGTCATTTTAAGCGCGAAGGCAAACCAGCTTCCCGAACGCGGCCAGCGCCAGGGGCCGTCCTCCGACCAGCTGTAACCGGAAGTCATCGTCAGCAGGTGGCGCAGGGTCAGTTCGCCGGTCTGCGAGTCCAGTTCCGGCGCGGCCAGATCGGGGAAAAAGTCTATCACCCGTTGATCGAGACTCTGCAAATAGCCTTCATCAAGCGCGATGCCGACCAGCGCCGAGGTGATACTTTTGGTGATAGAGGCGACTTCAAAAGGGAAGTCGGCGTGGAATCCCTGGTAGTAATGTTCGTAGGCCAGATACCCGTACCGCACGACCAAAACGCTGTAGATGTGCGGCAGATTGGTTTCGATGTGCCGCTCCATCGTTTGCAGCCGCCCGCTGTCGAGTCCCACCATTTCGGGCGCGGCCTCGCGCCAGTCATCGGTCGGCCAGCCGGCGCGTTCCGGCGGTGGAAAGGTCGGGTCGAGGGCGCTAACAAAAAACAAAATCAGAAGGGTCGTGGTGATGGGAATCGCCCATAAACGGGCGCGGCGGGGTTGCTTCAAGTTTCAGCCTTCCTGACGCGGCAGCCGGTAAAACAGCCCTACCATAGCGGATTTTCGGCGATCAGGGAAGGCCGGACAGGGCGGGGACAGATTTTAAGGCCCGTCCCCGCCCGATCGCATCAGTTTTATGCGCCCCAGGCCGACGAAGCCGGTTTAACCGGCCTGGCCGATTTTGAGGACTCGGCCAGCGCCCCGGATTTCCGCTGGAGATAGGTTCCCGACAGCACCATCCAATGCCCCAGCAGGGCCAGAATCGGTTTGTGGAACCGGATGGCCGCCGGGCGACCGCTGGACAGTTGGCGGAGCAGGTGTTTTCGTTCCGCCCGGCGTATGAGTTCCTGGTGACGGTGGTTGTGATAAATGCGGTTCAGGTACTCGTGATTGTTAAACATGAGGACGCTCCTCATCAATAACTTGGCTGGTTAGCCCGGCGATCAGCAAACTTTAAGACGACCCAGGCGCGAGAAGCGTCTGGCCGGTGTAAAAACGGGCTGCGGTGAGCGCGTGCTTATTTGCGTAAGAAGCGTTTGAGCGCCTGTAACGTATCGTCCACCCGCCGCGGATTCAGGCTGTAACACTTGGCGACTTCGCGCCGCCGTTCGATCAGGTAGCCGGTGGCGGTAAGCTGCCGCAGATGCCGGGACGCCGCCGACTGGCTGAGATTCAACATTTCGATCACATCCTGGGCGCACAGTTCGTCGTGCTGGGTCAGCAGTTCCAGGATTTGCAGGCGGGTGTCATCGGCCAGGGCGCTCAGGCGCACCAGCAGTTCGGAGCGGCTGAGGGCAGGGGACGTAACCCGCGCGCCTTCCGGCAGCCGCGCGCCGAAGATCAGCCGCACGACGCCATCCTTATCAAACCGGGTGACGTAAGGCCCGATGTGCGCCGACGGCACAAAAATCAGGTGGTTGCCCCATTCCTCCCAGATGCCGGTGAAATCGCGCCCGGTCACGGTTCGCACCGCTTCCAGGGCCGTCATTCGGCTGTAATCCAACTGCCGGAAGGCGTCTACCGACTCCTGAAGCATGGGCAGCACGTGCGCCCATTCCCGCGCGAACCAGTCGTTCCACATCGTCCGCAGGTGGTTGATGATAAGCGTCTTGAGCGCGGGTGGGTCTTGGAGCAGGTCGTGGGCTTCTGCGTACCGCTGCTTGTTGGCCTCGAAATCATACATGGGGTCTTTTTCGGTGTTTTTTCGGGCGTAAATAGCTTCGATGACACCCAGGAAGGCCGATTTATCGCGCAGGATGGTTTCTATGTCCGGGACGTTAATGCCCTCCAGCTCTTTTTTCCATATCCAGCTCACGGCGCGGTCGCGCAAAACGACGGCCTCCTGCATCGCCAGATCATCCACGTAATCGGCAAACGACGGCCAGTTCTGGTCCGGTTCGATGGCGGCGAAAAACGCCTCGAACACCAGCCAGTGACGGCGCGCCAGGTCGGGCGGCAGCGCCGCTGCCGTTTGCAGCACCCACTCGCCAAAGCCGGAGCGCGATTCGGGCGAGGCGACCAGCATCAAACTGTTGAGCGCATTGTAGACCGGCTCCAGCGCGACGCTTACTGTAATAGTGGATGTCGGTGGAGCGAGAATGAAATCCCGGTCGGCCATGCCTTTACCTCTATTCCAATTACCCACTTAAGCGGTTAAACTGCATATACTGTAGCACAAAGTGTGCCGGGTGTCAAGCATTTTCTGCGCGTCCCTCAGGGGTTACGCATGAAGATACTTCGTCTCGATAAGCGGGCTTTCACCTTCTAACCCCTCCCCCAAACCCCCTTCGCGCTCAGGGGACATGCGTCCCCATTCGGCTCGCCGAATTCGGAGAGGGGGCTTAATGCAGCTCTTACTCCCTCTTTCTCTGTATACGGAGAAAGGGGGCCGGGGGGATAGGGGTTAACGTGACGCGAAATTACAGTTTCATGCGTAAGCCCTGGCGCGTCCCGGCTGGCAGCGTTTCTTTGGACGGCAGTAGGAATAAACAAAATCTATATCACAAAAATGACTAGTTGGTGGCAAAATAAGTATACAATGGGTGAACTTTTGGTCGCCATTGATGGGTAAATGTGAGGCAGCTTTAGCTATCGCAATCGTAGGGAGCGATCGGATGGGAGACAGTACCGAAGCCAATGGGGAAGGAATTGTGATTTTAAGCCAGGACGGGATTATCCTCCAGGTTAACACGGCAGCTGAAGTCCTGTTTAACCGCCCTGCCGAACAACTGATCGGCCACGAACTCGGCTACCCGGTGGTGGCTGGGGGATACAGCGAGATCGAGCTGGTCAGAGCGAACGGCCAGGTGGCGCTGGTCGAAATGCGGGTGGAGCAGACCGAATGGGACGGGCGCCTCTCTCTGCTGGCGGTGCTGCGGGACGTGACCGAACAGCGGCGCATCACCCAGCAATTGAATCAGGCGAAACGTTTTAACGAAGCCATCTTTAATGCGCTGTCATCGCATATCGCCGTCATCAATCAAACCGGGGAGATCGTGGCGGTGAACCAGGCCTGGGAAACCTTCGCCATCGAAAACGGCGTTTGTGACCTCAAAAACGTTGGGGTCGGCAGCAACTATTTTGAAGTCTGCCGCCGGGCGGCACGACTGGGCGACGAATGGGCGGCCAGAGCATTACTGGGTTTGCAGACGGTTTTAAGCGGCCAAGAGTCAGTTTTTGAGTTAGAATACCCTTGCCACCATCCCGGCGGGCAGCGCTGGTTTTTGATGCGGGCAACGTCTTTCGCCAGCGACGGATGGCCGGGGCTAGTGGTGGTGCATGTTGACATCACCGAACAGAAGTTGACTATTCGGCAGGAAGTCGAACAGGAAATGGTCGCCGACCTCGCCCAGCAACGGCGGTTAGAGCTGTCGGCTCTCGAAACCCTGACTCGGTTAGAGCCTCTGGGTCGCGGTGAAGAAATGGCGGTTTTACCCACTTTGCGCGAGCGAATGCCGGAACGTTTCGCCGAACTGTCGGCCCAGTGCGCCAGGCTGCTTGATCTGGCCATCCAGAAGCGCACCTTTGACATCCGCCAATCGGTTTCGGGCGAGATACAAGCATTGGCCGAATATCTCGGTCTGCTCAAGGTTGGCCCGCGCGACGTGATGGAAATTTACCTGGACGCACTTAAGAGCCGGATTAACGAGAACAATGTTAAAAAATCAAATGTGTATATTGAAGAAGGTCGTGTCCTGGTTTTGGAATTAATGGGTTATATCCTGGCTTTTTATCGAAACTATCTGCCGCCGGTGATTCGGAATCCAGTATCATGACGACAGCTTTAATCTGATGGAAACCTAAAAATGGATAATTATATCTTAAAACTTTATATCACCGGGCGGACGCTGCGCACCGAACGCGCGATTTTTACCTTGCAGCGGTTGTGCGACGAAAACCTGAAAGAACGTTATGAGCTGCTAATTATTGACGTGCTGGAAAAACCCCACCTGGCCGAAATGGACAAAGTGCTGGCGACCCCCACTTTAATCCGTGAACTGCCGCTGCCCCGCCGCCGTATTATCGGCGATTTATCCGATACACAAAAAGTCCTGAGTGCTTTAGGCCTGGATACTGATTCCGCTGGAGAAATTGTTTGATGACGATTAATAAACTGCCCACTGGCATTAGCGGGTTGGATCATATCACCAATGGTGGTCTGCCCCGCAGCCGCATCACGCTGGTTTCTGGTTCGTCCGGCAGTGCCAAGACCGTTTTTGCCTGCCAGTTTCTGGCCGAAGGCATCCGGCAGGCGGGCGAAAACGGCGTATTTGTGACCTTTGAAGAATCGCCGGAAGACATTCGCCTGAATATGGCCGGTTTAGGCTGGGACATTCGCCAGTGGGAAGATGAAGGACGCTGGCTGTTTGTGGACGCCTCGCACCAGACGGACGACGAAACGGTGATGATGGGCGATTATGACCTGGGGGCGCTGCTGGCGCGCGTCCAGAATGCCGTTCAGATAATCGGTGCGCAGCGCATCGCCATGGACTCGCTGGGCGCGCTGCTGACGCGGCTGGATAACAGCGCCACCGTGCGGGGCGAACTGTTTCGGATCGCGTCGGCCATTAAAGAAATGGACGTTACGGCGGTGATGACTTCGGAACGCGCTGACGAATACGGCGAGATCGCCCGTTACAACGTCGAGGAATTTGTGGCCGACAACGTGGTGATTTTACGAAACGTGCTGGAAGACGAAAAACGCCGCCGCACCATCGAAATCCTCAAGTTTCGTGGCACCAGCCATGCCAAAGGCGAGTATCCGTTTACCATCGTCCCCGGTCAGGGTATTGTGGTGATCCCCCTGTCGGCGATTGAACTTAAACAGAAATCCTCTAATACGCGCATTACGTCTGGCAACAGCGAACTGGACCTGATGTGCGGCGGCGGTTTCTTCCGCGATTCTATCGTGCTGGTTTCCGGCGCGACCGGCACCGGCAAAACGCTGATGGCGACCAGCTTCCTGGCCGGCGGCACGACCAATAACGAACGCTGTCTGCTGTTCGCCTTCGAGGAAAGCCGCGACCAGCTTTTCCGCAATGCCATCGGCTGGGGCGTGGATTTTGAACAGATGGAACGCGAGGGCTTGCTGCGGGTGGTGTGCGTCTACCCTGAAACCGCCGGGTTGGAAGATCATCTGATTAGAATGCGCGAGACGATTGACGAGTTCCGACCGAACCGGGTGGCGATTGACAGCCTGTCGGCGATGGAGCGGGTGTCCACTATTCGCGGCTTCCGTGAGTTTGTAATCGGCCTGACCTCATTCATCAAACTCCGGGAGATCGCCGGGCTGTACACCTCGACCACGCCCAGCCTGCTGGGCGGCACTTCGATCACTGAAGGACATATTTCGACCATCACCGATTCGATCATTCTGCTGCGCTACGTCGAAATTTTCGGCGAGATGCACCGGGGGCTGGCCGTCCTGAAAATGCGCGGCTCAATGCACGACAAAAATATCCGCAAGTTTACGATTGATGAAAGAGGAATGCACATCGGCAACCCGTTTCGGAATATCTCCGGCATTCTGTCGGGCAACTTCATGTATGTTGCGCCGAATGAGCTGGATCGAATGCAGGATCTTTTCCAGGATGATACACCGCTGTCGCTATGATTGAGCGAATGGAGTAAGACGGAAGCCGTTCGCCGCGCGTTTGAACAAGAAGCAGCCACAACAGCATCATGGAACACGATAATATTCAGCACCCCGTTTTTCTATTTCGGCTTTCGGCTGACCAAACTGCACGTGTTGGCGAATGGCTGGCGCGCACGCCGTTTGCCGCCGTACAGGCGGTCAACCACCCGGACGAACTGGCTTCTGCGCACGGCATCGTGATCGCCAGCTGCGATCAGGTGAAATCCGGCGATCTGTCCGGCATCCTGCGGCGGCTGCCGGTGATCGCGCTGACATCCACTGACGACGGCGTACCCAAAGAGGGCGTGTGGGATTCTCTGCCGAACGACGGCCTGACCCGCGACCAGCTGCTGCGGTCGCTGCAGCTGGTGGCGCTGCGCCACCGCCTGGAAACCGTGCGCCACCAACTGGAAGCCAGCGAGGCGCGTTTTCATAACCTGGTCGCGCGCAACTCCGACGGCATCCTGGTAGTAGACGGCGAAGGTGTCATTCGTTTCATCAACCCCGCTGCCGAGCGGCTGTTTAACCGCCCGGCCAGCGATCTGCTGGACTCGCCGCTGGGTTTCCCGGTCAGCGCGGGGGATACTACCGAACTGGAAGTTTTGCAGCGCCCCGGCGAGGTGGCGATTGTCGAGATGCGGGTGGAGCAGACCGAATGGGATGGTTTTCCGGCCTATCTGCTGTCGCTGCGGGACATCACCGAGCGCAAGCGCACCGAGCAGGCGCTCAACGAGGCCGTTAAAACCAACTACCAGTTCGCGGCGGCCATCGCCAGTTTCAGCGTGGGCGTCATCATCACCGACCCCGGCAGGCCCGATAACCCGATTGTATTCGTCAACGCCGGTTTCACCAGCATCACCGGCTATCGCCCAGAGGAAGTGATCGGCCAGAACTGGCGATTCCTGCATGGGCCGGACACCGCCGCGGCTTCCGTGCAGCGGTTTGAAAACGCCTTCCACGCCGTGCGCCCGCTTAACTGCATCATCCTCAACTACCGCAAGGACGGCACGCCCTTCTGGAACGAAGTGAACGTCAACCCGGTTTTTGACGACGATGGGCATCTGATTAATTTCGTGGCGCTGCATATTGACGTAACGCTGCGCCGGCAGGCCGAACAGGCGCTCCTGGAACAGGAACGCCTGCGGGTGGCACTGGACAAAGAGAAGGAACTGAGCAGCGTCAAAAACCTGTTTATGTCCACTATCTCGCACGAGTTCCGCACGCCCCTGGCGGTGATCCAGACGTCTGCCGAAATGCTCGACCGCTACGCAGCCAGGATGAACGACCAGCAGCGCCACGAGCGGCTGATGTCCATTCTGACTCAGGTTCGCCACCTGGAAGTGATGCTGGATGAAATTTCGGTCATCATTCGCGCCGAACTCAACCGCCTGGAGTTCCAGCCGCTTCACCTGGACGTTAAACAGTTCTGCCAGATGTTAATCGAAGAAGTGAAATCCACCATTGGCGGCGACCATTACTGTATTTTTACGGCGGAGGACGGCATCTACGAAATGCCGGTGGACGCCAAACTGCTGCGGCACATCCTGAACAATCTGCTGGTTAACGCCATAAAATATTCCAGCCCTGGCAGCGAAGTCCGCCTTGACCTGTCTTTTGAGGATAGTTTCGTGGTTTTTCGCGTCAGCGACCGGGGAATCGGCATCCCCCAAAAAGATCAGACGCGGCTGTTCGAGGCTTTTTATCGCGGCAGCAATGTCGAGGCCATCAGCGGGACGGGGCTGGGCTTAAAAGTGGTTCATGACTGCGTGATGCTGCACGGCGGTTTTATCACGGTCGAAAGCCGGGAAGGGCAGGGAACGACCATGATCGTCCGCCTGCCCCGCCGGCAAACGGTATTCGACGAGGATTAACCGGCTGACGAGGCCGGGTGTTTGGCCGCTTCGATGTTCCCCTATTTCTGCTTCGCCAGGTCGGCCTGGTAAGCCTTCCAGCCGGGACACCAGGTCGTGTGCCAGCGCCACAGCCGCGCCATGAAGGATTTCGGATTGGCTTCGGCGCGGGCGCGCATCGGGCAGGATTCGCATTTGTGCTGCGTTTTGATCGGTTCGCTCATGATTTTTCCCCCTGATTACTTTTAATTACTTTTAACAGTCTAAAATAAAAATCATCCCCCGTCACCCTCAGTTCGGGGGGATTCTAACCTGGCCGGTTGGGCAGGTCATTTCCGCACCACATTATGCTGGAGCGCGATGGCGACGGCCTCGGTGCGGCTTTCCGCGCTCAGTTTGGAGAGGATGTTGCTGACATGAAACTTAACCGTCGAGTCGCTCAATGTCAGGCGGGCGGCGATCTCGCCGTTGTTCAGCCCTTCGATCATCAGCGCCAGCACTTCGCGCTCGCGGGCGGTGAGGTCGTGGCCGATCTCCGGCGGGCGGGTGGCGGCGTGGATGAGCGCCTGCGCCGCCTCCGGCGCCAGCGTGGAGCGCCCGGCGTAGGCCGCGCGGATGGCGTTTGCCAGTTCTTCGGCCTCGACATTTTTGAGCAGATAGCTGATCGCCCCGGCCTTGAGCGCCCGCTGCACCAGGTCTTCTTCTGGGAAGCTGGTGAGCGCGATCACCTTTATATCCGGGCAGTTGGCGCGGATGGCTTCGGTGGCCGCCGCGCCGTCCATGCCGGGCATCACCAGGTCCATCAGCACCACGTCCGGGCGAAGCTGGCCGCATACCCGGACGGCTTCTTCCCCGCTGCCCGCTTCGCCGACCATTTCCAGATCGGGGAAGGCGGTTAAAAAGGTACGCAGCCCCTTACGCACCATTTTATGGTCGTCCACGATCAAAACTCGTATCGCCATCGGCCTATCCTTTATCTTCCCACCGGGCGGCGATTGACGTGCCGCTGCCCGGCTGGCTTTCGATTGTTAACGATGCGCCGACGGCCTGCGCGCGTTCGGCCATGATGCCCAGCCCCAGACGCGCGGGCGGAATCGCCTGGGGGTCGAAGCCGCGCCCATCGTCGCAGATCAGCAGTTCCGCGCGCCCCGGCTGGCAGTCCAGCGTGACGGTGGCCTGGGCCGCGTCAGAATGTTTGGCGGCGTTGTTCAGCGCCTCCTGCGCGATGCGATAAAGGGCGACCTTAACCTCGGCGGGCAGCGGCGCGCGCCCGATAACAGACAGCCGGACGGGAAAGCCGGCCCGCGCCGCCGTCGCATCCGCCAGATGCCGCAGCGAGTCGGCCAGTTCCGCCTGGAGCAGCGCCGCCGGGCGCAGTTCCAGCAGCAGGGTACGCATCTCGGCCAGCGCGCCGCGCGTTAACAGCCGCACCTGTTCCAGCAGGTCGCGCCCTTCCGCCGGGTCGTCCTGCCACACGCGGGGCAGCACTTCCGCGATCAGGCTGGCGGAAAACAGCGTTTGGGTGACCGAATCGTGCAGTTCACGCGCCAGCCGGCCCCGCTCGGCCTCCACCGCCGACCGCTCGACGCGCCCGCGCAGGCGGGTATTTTCAATCGCCAGGGCGGCCTGTTCGGCGAAGGTGGCCGCGATTTCGATCTGGTCATCCGGGAATTCCTGGGGCGTTTGGTAATAAAAGATGAGGCTGCCGAACAGTTCATCCTTAATCACCAGCGGCAGCGCCAGCGAGCCGGCATAGCGCGTGCGGATCAGCGCCTTGCGGGCGCGCGTTTTGGGGTCCAGCAGCGGGTCGTTCAGGGCGGCTTCGGCATAACCGGGCGGGTAGTTGCCAAAGCTGACGCGCCGCATCAAAATCGTATCCCGGTAGGGGAAGCTGCCCGGCGCGGCCAGCGAAATCGTCTGGGGATCGGCCAGTTCGTCCGGCCAGCCGCAGCTTGCCTCCAGCGTGGCGCTTTCGGCTTCCAGGTCTACACTGTGCAGCACGCAGGCGTCGGCATGTAATAAATCCCTGGCCTGCGTGACGATAAAATCCAAAATATCTTGCAGCGCGCGGCTGGAATTGATGACCGCCAGGGTATTCCGCAGGCTTTCGGCCACCTGCCGGCGGCGTTCCAGTTCGTAGGTGCGTTCTTCGACGCGCCGTTCCAGTTCCAGGTTGGCGCGCCGCAGGGCGTCCTGGGCGCGTTTGTGTTCAATCGCCACCCCTGCCAGGTGGGCGGCGGTCTGGATGGTTTGTAGTTCGGTTTCGGTGGGGGTGCGGGGATGGCGGTAATACATGGCGAACGTCCCCAGCACTTCCCCGCCGGACGAAATAATCGGTTCTGACCAGCAGGCGCGCAGGTGGTGTTTGAGCGCCAGCTCGCGCAGGCCGTCCCAACGGGAGTCTTCGGCGATGTCCTCCACCAGCACCCGCTGTTTGAGGTAAGCCGCCGTGCCGCACGAACCCACCGCCGGACCGATCTTCAGCCCTTCAATCGAGGCGACATACTCGGTGGGTAGGCTGACGGACGCGCCCAGGTGCAGCCGCCGCCCGTCCAGCAGCAGGATGAGTCCCTGCATCCCCGGCGACTGCTCCTCGATGATCTGCACCAGGGCGCGCAGAGTCTCGGCCAGCGTGCGTTCGGCGGCCAGCAGTTCCAGAAAGCGGCGGTATCCGGCCTGGATGGCCTGGAAGCGGCGGCGTTCCAGCACGCTGGCAAAAATGCCCGTGACCATGTTCAGCAGGTCGAGCAGTTCCTCCGGCCAGGAATCTGGGCTGCGGTGGGCGCTGAAGCCGATGAAGCCGATCACCTGCCCCTGGCTTTCCAGCGGCGCGGCGGCCAGCGCGTGAATGCCTTCAAAATCGAACTCGCGCTGTTCGGCGGCGGCTTCTGGCGGCAGACCGGCTGCGCCGCGCCAGTAGATGACTGCTTCGCGCCGCATCATCCGCAGATTAAACCAGGGAAACGCCTCGATAGAGAGGCTCTGCATCCGCTCTCGCTGCGACGGCACGCCCTCGGCACACCATTCGTAAACGCCGTTCATCCATAGGCCGTCGTCGGTATACAGGGCGATAAAACAGCGATCTGCGCCGGCGAACTGGCCGATCATCTGGAGCGAACGCTGAATGCCATCGTCAATCTGATCGTCGCGCAGGTTGATGAAGCGAGTAGAAATCTGGTTGGTAAGCGCCTCTAATTCCAGTCGGTGCTGGAGCGCGGCTTCGATGCGCTGGAACGCCGCCAGCGTGGGTTCTTGACGCTCGTTGGTAGGCATAGGCGCAAACTGACTTTACAGTGTTTTTATACCCTAGATGCCACCGCGCCGGCAAGGGAGTGACGAAACTCACCAAAACGACCGGAAGGATGTCATTACCCACCTGCCTCACTCACGATGACTTAATCTGACACCTTTATAATGATTTTATTAATGATTTTACAGGGAGAAAAAATTATGTTTCGTAAACCGATCCACTATTTTTTGTACCCGGTTCATGACCCTGACGACCTGCCCGCGCCGGTGGTGGAAATCCTTCGCCAGCATCTGCCGCTGGAGGCCGTTCAGAGCATCGTGGTTGTGCCGCCGCAGGATTACGCCATCGCCCGCAGCAGCCGGCGCAAGACCCTGCCGTTTGGCTGGCGCGTGACGCCGCAGCGCACGCTGGTCTGCGGTGATGAGCGTATCGTCGTGGTGGAAATGACCGACGACGGCGCGCTGTCCGCCCGCGTCATCCCGCTTGACCATCTGGTATATGCCGACCTGGCGACGATTCTGCTGTACGGTTATACGCAGTTGGCCTGGATTGATGGCGAACAGATCGAAACGCTGATGATTGAATACAATGCCGTCGGCGAACACATCATGCGCCGGCAGATTGAATGGGCGCGTGCGCAGATCGCGGCGCATCTGCCGGGGGCCGATCTGCCCGACCAACCCTACCAACTGCCGTTTAAGTTCCAGAACTACCTGAAGTACAGCCTGCTGCCCGGCGAGCGGGTTCAGGCGGCGGTGTTCGAACCGGCCAGACGCCGGGGCGAACGCTGGTACAGCCCGTATATCGCGCCCAACCGCGCTATCGCCATCACCGACCGGCATCTTATCATCCTGGAAGAAGAACTCAAACGTTTTCTTCTCCCCCGGCTGGAAAAACGCGAGTCCATCAACTACGGCATCATCATCCGGTTTTGCCCGTTAAACCGCGTGCAGAGTATAACGTTCCGCCGCGAGGCCGAAATGACCTGGATGGACATCAAGCTGGGGGCCGGCGCGGCATCATTTTTGTTCGATCTGCCGCTGGATAACAGCAGCGCCGCCGCCCTAGGCGAAACCTGGGAAACGGCGCGGGCGCAGTTCGCCGCCGGGTGACACGGGCCATGTTGTTCGCGCGCTCACCGGGCATTCATGCGGCGCTGCGGATGGCTTTAAGTTGGCCGCTGTATCATGAAAAAAATGCGCGCTGAATACCTGGAGATTGGTTATCGTGGAAAAAGTGTTTGAGCGGCGGTCGGTCATCCCGACGACGGTAGAGCATATGTGGGCGTTCCACGAGGACAAACGCGCCCTGGCCCGTCTGACGCCGCCGCCGCTGCTGGTGCGCCGCGTGCGGGACGAGATGCGCTCGCTGACCGACGGCGTGCTGGAATTCCGGCTCTGGCTGGGGCCGCTGCCGGTGCGCTGGGTGGCACAGCACGAACCCGGCCCGCTGGATACCTCCTTCGCCGACCGGATGCTGGATGGGCCGCTGGCCTCCTGGCGGCACGAACATATCTTCCGCGCCGTCCCCGGCGGCGTGGAGCTGACCGACCGCGTGACCTACGCGCACAAACCGGGCCTGGCCGGGCTGTGGACGCGGCTGGTGTTCGACGGCCTGCCGCTCAGGTTCCTGTTTTTTTACCGCCACCTGCGGACGCGGCTGGCGCTGGCGGGGAAACAGTAGCGTCGTTGCGCTGCGCGTTTTCTGTGCGCGGGCGGCCACGCCGGGTCGTCCCTACAATTTTCTGTGCCGCTGCGTTCTGGTTTTTCTCTGCGCCTCTGAGTCTTTGTATCTCCGTGTTAGGCTTTTTGCCTTTTTCCCCGGCGCGCCGCTTACCCCTTGATGCTGCCGGCCAGCAGACCGCGAATGAAATAACGCCCCAGCAGGATATAAACCGCCAGCGTCGGCAGCGCGGTCATCAGCGCCCCGGCCATTTGCACGTTCCATTCCACGATCTGGCTGCCGGCCAGGTTTTGTAACGCCACCGTGATCGGCTGCTGGCCCGTCCCCGTGAGCGTGACGCCGAACAGGAATTCATTCCAGATTTGCGTGAACTGCCAAATGATGACCACCACAAAACCCGGCAGCGACAGCGGCAGCAGAATATCCCAATAAAGCCGGAAGAACCCCGCCCCGTCCACGCGCCCGGCTTCCAGCATTTCGGTCGGCACTTCGGCATAATAATTGCGGAAGATCAGGGTGGTGATGGGGATGCCGTAGACCACATGCACCAAAATCAGGCCGGGGATGCCGCCGTATAAGCCGGCGCTTTGCAAAAACTGCACCAGCGGAATCAGAATAGCCTGATAGGGAATGAACATGCCGAATAACATCAGCGGAAAGATCACGTTCGCGCCGCGAAACGTCCACTTCGACAGCACGTAGCCGTTTATGCTGCCCAGCATGGCCGAAAGCGCCGTCGCCGGCACGACCAGCAGCACGCTGTTGATGAAGTTCGGCAGCAGCCGGTTAATCGCTCGGCTGAAACTTTCCAGCGTGAAGGCGGTCGGTAGGTTCCACATGGTCGAGATGCTCACCTGGTCAATGCTTTTGAAGCTCGTTACCAGCACCATGTAGACCGGAATCAGGAAGAAGATGGCCGCGATAATCAGCGCGCCATAAACCACGACCCGCGAGGGGCGCAGGCGCGGCGCGGATTGGCCGGCGGGCGCGGATGCCTGGGATGGGTAGGTCGTGTTCATAGTTTCGTCTCCGAGCGCAGTTGGCTTGCCAGATAGGGGATGATGACGACGGCCACCATAATGAGCATCAGCATGGCGATGGCCGCGCCCTGGCCGAACTGGTTCGACCGGAAGGTGGTGAAAAACATATTGATGCCGGGCATATCAATATACAGGTTGTCGCCGCCGCCGATGGTATATACCAGGTCAAAAATCTTCAGCGAGATGTGGCCCAGGATAATCATGGCGCTGAGGGTGATGGGGGCCAGCAGCGGAAACACGACATGCCGGTAAACGCCCAGTTCGTTGCAGCCGTCCACACGCGCCGCCTCGCGCAGTTCCTCCGAGATGCCGCGCAGCCCGGCCAGATACATCGCCATCGTATAACCGGACATCTGCCAGCCGGCGGCGATAACCACCGCGATCAGCGCCACGTTAAAACCGTGCTGCTCCGGTCGTTCCGGGTTCAGCCCGCTTAGGCTGCGCGGGCTGCCGAAGGTAATCCAGGCCAGCAGCAGCAGCGCCAGCGCGGTCAGCAGCGCGGCGGCCTGCGAGCGGCGTTTGCTCCAGTACCACAGCGCCGCGAAGATGACGATGCCCAGGAATATAATGGACAGGATGAGGGGGACATCCTGCCAGGCGAACGGCCACCAGCGTTCTTCGCTGATGAACCAGCGGAAGCCCCCCGCCGGCAGCCCGATGATGGTCGGCAGCACGTTAAAACCGCTGGTGGGGTTAAACAGCCACTTCCATACCACGCCGGTTACGACGAAGGACAGCGCCATCGGGAACAAAAAAATGGTGCGGAAGACGGCCTCGCCCTTAATTTTCTGGTCGAGCAAAATCGCCAGGCCCATGCCGACGGCCAGGCAGACCAGGATGAACATAATGGTGAAAAAGACCGTATTCACCATGTCCATGCGGAAGCGCAAATTCAGCCCGCCCGTGAACAGGTCGTTATAGTTTTTGAGGCCGATGAACTGCGCCGGCAGGCCGCTCAACTGCTGCAAGGCGTTGGAGTCCGTCAGGGATGTATAGCCCGTCCAGGCGATGAAGCCGTAAACGAAAATCGCCACCAGGATGATCGAAGGCAGCAGCATGAGGATGGCGATCAGGCGGTCGCGGGTCAAACCACTATCCATAATAACATTCCCTCAATAATAGAATAGGGGCGCAGACCCTCGCACCCCTACCGAAAAGCGTTCTTATTCCGGTAGGGGCGGGTCGCGGACCCGCCCCTACAGATCGGTTAAAAACTACCCGCCGATGCCGGTCTGGATCGCCAGCGCCGCCGCGTTCGCCGCCGCAGTCGTCGAGTCACGATCCCCCTGGAACTGGGCGATGATGTTCAGGAAGCCGCTGTCGAAGGCCGCCGGGGCAACCGCGCCGTGCCGCTGGCTGCCGACGATGACGTTGCTCGTCCAGTCTTCGTAGGCGCTCTGGAAGTAAGCGTTGTACTTCTCCGGGTTGCCGATGTCGGCGGTGGTGTTGGCCGGCAGCGAACCCTTGAGCGGGTTGAAGATGTCCTGCGCTTCCGCCGAACCCAGGAAGCTCAGCCAGGCGCGGGCGTTCTCAGGATGGGGTGATCCCTTCGGCAGGCCGAAGGTGTCGGACAGCATCATAAACACGCCGTCTGTGCCGGGGGCGGCTGCCCAGGCAAAACCCTCATTGGGTGTTAGCGCCAGGTCAACCAGGAAGTACCCGGCGGCCCAGTCACCCATGATGTTGAAGGCGGCAGCGCCATCGGCCACCAGTTTGGAGGCATCCTGCCAGGTGAGGGCGTTCATGTCCTCATTGCCGCAGTCCAGCACCTTGCCGTACATGTCCCAGACGGCCAGAGCTTCAGGACTGGTCCAGTTGGTTGTGCCGTCCCACAGGCCGTTGTAACCCTCAACGCCCAGCACTGCCAGCGCGACACTTTCCCACAGGTGCGACTGAGTCCAGTTCTCGCCAATTGCCATCGGGATGACACCGGCTGCTTGCAGCGTGGGGCAGGTTTCGTTCACGAACTCGTCCAGCGTCGCCGGGACGGTCACGCCCCATTCTTCCAGCTTGCCGGGGACGTACCACAGCACGTTGGAACGGTGGATGTTCACCGGCACCGAGTAAATATTGCCGGCATCATCGCTCACCAGATCGAGCAGGCCGGCGGGGAATTGTTCCATCCAGCCGTTGGCTTCGTAAATGTCGTTCAGGGCTTCCATGCGCCCGGCCTTCACCCACAGCGAGTTCAGTTCCGCGCCCGCGTGCACCTGGAAGGTATCCGGCGGGTCGCCGCCCAGCATACGGGTGGTGAGTACGGCCTTGGCATTCACGCCCGAACCACCGGCCACCGCCGAGTTGATGATGTTCACATCGGGATACATTTCCTTGAATCTGGCGATGAGCGCGTTCAGACCGGCCTCTTCGCCGCCGCCTGTCCACCACGAGAAGATTTCCAGGTCGCCGGACAGCGCAGCGTCCTGGGCCGAGACCAGGCCGAAAATACCCAGCATCAGCGCCGCAGCGACCAGAAGCACAAACAAACTACGGGTTCGCATAACGTTTTACTCCTTATATAAACATTATTCGGGTAAAAGCGGAACGGTTGTTAAATGTTCCTGCCCAATAGCGTTGCCGTTATTAACGGTGCATCTGTTTTACCACGATCTGCCGGTTTCGGCAATTAAGTCGCCTACAGGAACAGGGCAATCGCATATAAACGGTACAAGTGTTCTCAATCTGCTTCTCGACCCCCTCCGTCCCTTCGGGAC
>JAPKMO010000139.1 GCA_026645945.1 Anaerolineae bacterium | reverse complement strand
TCAGCAGCCGACTCGCCGATCTGGCCGATGACCGCGCCTTCCGCCAGCGAGTCGCCGGGTTGGGCGTTTTGCGCGCTCAAGACCCCAGCGGCGGGGGCTTCGATTTCAATAGTCGCCTTGTCGGATTCGACTTCGGCCACCACATCCCCGGCCTTAATCGTTTCGCCGACATTTTTCAACCAGTTAATGAACGTACCTTCCATCGAAAGGGTAATCGGGGTTGCCATACTCAGATAATCTCCCTCACTGCGTCCACGACCTTCTGCGCGTTAGGCAGCGCCATCAGTTCGATCTCGCGGGCATACGGCAGCGGCACATCCATCGCGCTCACGCGCTTTACCGGCGCGTCCATATAATCAAACATATGCTCCTGTATCTGCGCCGCGATCTCGCTGCCGACGCTGTAATACGGCAGCGACTCTTCCACCACCACGCAGCGGTTGGTCTTTTGGAAGCTCTCGAACACGGTGGCCGTATCCAGCGGGCGCAGCCAGCGCAGGTCTACCACTTCGCATTCAACGCCCTCTTTGGCAAGCTGTTCCGCCGCTTGCAGCGACCATTCCACGCCGCGCGCATAAGTCACCAGCGTCACATGCCGCCCTTCGCGTTTGATGTCCGCCTTGCCGATGGGCAGCACGAAGTCGTCCTCCTCCGGCACGAATCCGGGTTTGGGGTACAGCGCGATGCTTTCGGTGAACAAAACCGGGTTATCATCCCGGATGGCGGCCTTTAACATGCCCTTAGCGTCGCGCGGGGTGGCCGGGCAGCCAACGTACAGGCCGGGGAAGTGGGCGAAAATCGGCTCCGGCGTGTGCGAGTGTGTGGCGGTGGCCTGATCGCCCCAGCCGGAAGCGGCACGGATGACCATCGGCACGCGGAACTGGCCGTTGAACATATAGTGAATTTTCGCGGCGTGGTTGACGATGGCGTCCAGCGACAGGAAGGCAAAGTTGATGGTCATGATCTCCGCCACCGGACGCAGCCCGGCCATCGCCGCCCCGACCGCCGCCCCGGCAATCGCCATCTCGCTGATCGGCGTGTCGCGCACGCGCTTTTCGCCGAATTCCTCCAGGAAACCGCGCGTTACCCGGTGCGTACCCTGCCACGCGCCAACTTCTTCGCCCATCACGAATACGCGCTCGTCGCGGATCATCTCCTCGCGCAAAGCCATCCGCAGGGCTTCGCGCATCGGCATATTTTTATCAGCCATCTCGGTTTATTCCTCGACGTAAATGTGGCTAATCAGGTCTTCGTAGGTGGGCGCTTCGCTGTCCTCGGCGAACTCCACCGCCGCATGAACGGCGGCCATTTCCGCCCGTTCGATGTCTTTTAGTTCTTCTTCGATGCACTCGAAGTGTTTGCACAGGTAATCCTGCAAAACCAGGATGGGGTCTTTCTGCTGCCAGTCGCGCAGTTCGGCCAATTTGTCGTAGCTGCGGTCAGAAACGCCATGTCCCTTATAACGATAAGTCAGCGATTCGATCAGCACCGGGCCTTTTTTGCGGGCATATTCGACGGCTTTGGTGACGACGTTGTACACGTCCACGACATTCTGGCCGTCCACGCGCCCCATGTCTTTGATGCCATAGGCCACCGCCCGTTTGTGCAGTTCCGGCTGGCCGCTGGCGACTTCGACCGGCGTCCCCATACCGTAGCCGTTGTTTTCGATCAGCCAGACGACCGGCAAGTCCCACACAGCGCTGAGGTTAACCGCCTCGTGGAAATAACCGTTGTTGGTCGCGCCGTCGCCGATGAAGGACAGCACCACGTCGTCCTTGCCGTTATAACGCGATTCAAGCGCGATGCCCGCCGCCAGCGGCAGATGCCCGCCGACGATGGCGTAACCGCCCCAGAAGTTATGCTCGCGGGAGGCCAGGTGCATCGAGCCGCCCTTGCCGCCGCTGCACCCGGTGCGTTTGCCCATCATTTCGGCCATCGCCACTTTAGGGTCCATGCCGCGCGCCAGGGCGATGCCGTGATCGCGGTAGGCCGTGATAACATGATCGCTGGGACGCAGCGCCGCTAACGCGCCGACGCCGGTTGCTTCCAGACCGCTGTACAGGTGCATATAAACGCCGGTGATTTTTTTCTCTTTATACAGCACATCACATTGGTTCTCGAACTGCCGGATGAGAAACATCTGGCGGTACCATTCCAGCAGCATCGGTTTATCAATTTCGGCCATGCGGTTTCCTCGTGCCACGTATACACGTATAGCGGATAAACAATGAGAGCGGTGGTGGTCGGTCTGGATCACGATACAATATATAAGACCATCATTAAGTTTACCTGAACCGTAACAAGAGTTCAACCGCCCTAGCAGACCGATTAGACAAATGCTCATCGCTCTATCATAATTTGTGAAAAAAAGCGCAAGTTTGCGCCGCGCCGAGTCAGCGTAGGCCAGCCGCCAGCCTGCCGCGCTGCAAACATCGGTAGACGGAGACAGTTTTTCCTTCTAGAATCAATGTGAATTGTAACAAAACATCAGCACGCAAAGGGGAACCATCTTGAAACGCAGAATAATGATTTTCATCGCCCTGGGGCTGCTCACCGGCCTGCTGGGCGGCGCGCCCGCCGGCGCGCAGGACGAACCGGGTTTCGTGCCCTGGGACTGGGCGAAGTTTTCCGAAAGCTTCTGGCGTCAAGACCTGCCCGACCCGCTGGCGCTGACGCCGCCGCCGGTTTATGCCGGCGACCTGCCCGCCCTGCCGGTCAACCTGGACGGCGTGAAATTCGCCGACAAGCTGACCGGCGAACAGCGCGCCAAACTGTCGGAAAACGGCTTCGTGGTTGTGCCTGCCGGCCTGGACTGGTTCGACCAGGCTTATATGTGGGATGACAGCTGGAAATCGGAAGAAGGCACGGGCTGGTTCGTCACGACCGACTCGTTCCTGCACTCGCTGCACTATATCTTCGACAACCTGCTGGCCGACCTGGAGCGCGCCATGCTGTATGACCGGGTGCTTTCGGCCACCCGCGCGGCGCTGGAGGCCGCCCGGCAGCAGGCCGCTTCCGCTGAAATGCCGCCGGCGCTGCAAGCCGCCGCGCTGAACGCTGTAAGCTATCTCTCGATTGCCGAGCGGCTTCTTTCCGGCGAAGCTGACGCCGACCCGGCGCTGCAAGCCATCATCGCGCAGGCCGAGGCCGGGGAAGGCATGGCGAACGTGCCGTTTTTGGGCGATTACGTGGAGGACTTCAGCCATTACCGCGTGCGCGGCCACTACGCCGGGGACGAAACGCTGGAACGCTACTTCCGGGGTATGATGTGGCTGAGCCGCATCACTTTTCTGGCAAACGACCAGACCGCCACGCAGACGGCGCTGCTGGTGCTACGGGCACTGCGCGAGGCCGACGGCGCTTATGGGCAGTGGCAGGACGCCAACGACGTGATTAACTTCCTGATCGGCAGCGCCGACGACCTAGGGCCAGTGGAGTACAGCGCGCTGGCCGACGCGGTGTTCGGCGCGGGGATGCCGCTGGACGCGCTGGCCGACAGCGCGAAACTGGCCGATTTTATGGCGCGGGTGAAGGAACTGCCCGCGCCGCGTATCGTCGGGCTGCTGCTGCCGCCGGATACCGCCGTTGAAGACATCGGCGAAGTATCGCGCGGGTTCCGGCTGATGGGACAGCGGTTTACGATAGACGCCAACATCTTGCAGCAGTTGATGGCCCCCTACGTGCCGGGCCGCACGCTGCCGAAAGCCCTGGATGTGGCCGCCGCGATGGGGTCGGACATGGCGCTGGGGCTGGCGAACATCATGGGCGCGAGCGAGTTCCCCAAGTATGCCGAACACATGGCGCAGCTTCGCGCCGAGGTGGACGGCATCAGCCAGGACGAGTGGCTGCAAACCGTCTACAGCGCGTGGCTGTGGATGCTCGACCCGCTGTGGCAGCGCGACACCGCCCCCTACCCGCCCTTTATGAACAGCGATGCCTGGCTGCTCAAAGACCTGCATACGGGGTTGGGCAGCTACACGCAGCTTAAACACGATACGGTGCTGTATGCCAAACCGCCCGGCGGGCTGGGCGGCGGCGGGGAGCTGTTCAGCTACGGCTATGTCGAGCCGAATCCGGTGGTGTTCGCCCGGATCGCGGTAGTGGCGACCCTGGCCTACGAAGGGCTGAAAGCGCGCGGCCTGACCGAGTTCGAGGTGGCTTTCCCGGAGTTCCGGGAAGACGGCACGTTTGATGAATCGCCGACCATGAATTTGCAGCTCAGCCTCGGCCAGCTGCCGGTTCTGGGCCAGTTTTCGGCCATGATGGCCGAGATGGCGAACAAACAACTGGCGGGCGAGCCGCTTAGCGAAGACGACTATATGGTGCTGCAAGGCATGGGCGCGTTCCTGTCCGGCATCCGGATTGTGCTGCAAGACCCCAACAACCCCGAACCGGTGGCGCTGGTGACGGACATCGCCAGCGCGCCGATGCAGGGTGTGGCGCTTCAGGAAGGCGTGGGCGGCGTAGATTATATCTACGTGGTTGTGTCGCATCCCGACGGCTTGCAGGTGGCGCGCGGGGGTGTCTTCAGCTACTACGAGTTTGAGGGCGACATCAACCGGCGTTTGACCGACCAGGAATGGCGTGAGATGGTCAAATCCGGCGATCTGCCGCCGCGCCCGCCCTGGGTGGGCGATTTTATCAGCCTGCCCTGAACGGTTATTTTTCCCGCTCCGCGCCTGTGGAGCGGGAATTTTTACGTTTAAAAAGTTTGCGTATTTGCGGCAGCTGGGGTAGACTACACAGCATGAGAACGTTCGCATAAAATTATGGTTTTTAGCTCCGTTTTTTCCAATACAGGCTTTTAACACCGTGAGCCAATCTGATTTAAACCACACCCACTCACCGGAACAGCCCCTCCTCCTTGAAATGCGCGGCATCACTATTGAGTTTCCGGGCGTGCTGGCGCTGGACAATGTGAATTTCGATGTTCGACGGGGCGAGGTTCATGCCCTGGTGGGGGAAAACGGCGCCGGCAAATCCACCCTGATGAAAATCCTGTCCGGCGTTTACGTCCGCGACTCCGGCGAGGTCATTTTTAAAGGCCAGCCGGTTTTTTTCACCACACCCCGCCAGGCGCAGCTGGCCGGCATTACCACCATCTACCAGGAATTGAACCAGGTGGCGCAGATGTCTGTCACCGAAAATATCTTCCTGGGCAGCGAAATCGAGCGCGGGCTGCTGGTGAACTGGCCGGAAATGCACCGGCAGGCGCGGGAACTGCTGGCGAAGCTGCACCTGGATATTGACCCGCGCCAGCCCCTCAGCCGGCTGGGCGTCGGCCAGCAGCAGATGGTCGAGGTCGCCAAAGCCCTGCACCACCGCGCCGATCTGATTATCATGGACGAGCCGACTTCGGCGCTCAGCCTGCGGGAAATTGAAGACCTGTTCGCCATCATCCGGGAATTGAAGGCGCAGGGCGTTTCGATCATCTACATCAGCCACCACCTAGAAGAAACCTTCGAGGTCAGTGACCGCATCACGGTGCTGCGCGACGGGCGGCACATCACCACCCAGCCGACGCGCGCGCTCAACGTGGACAGCCTCATCCGGTACATGGTCGGGCGCGACCTGTCTGAGAAGTTTCCGAAGGAAGAAGTGCCGCGCGGGCGCGAAGTGCTGCGGGTCGAAAACCTGAACCAGGGCGACCGGCTGAAAGATATTTCATTTTCGGCCTATGCCGGGGAGGTGCTGGGCATTGCCGGGCTGGTCGGCGCGGGCCGCACCGAGCTGGTGCGCGCCATCTTCGGGGCCGACCCGATTGACAGCGGCCAGTTTTATATAGATGGCAGCCCCGTCACCATCCATAACCCGCGCGACGCTATCCGGTGTGGCATCGGCCTGCTGACCGAAGACCGCAAGCAGCAGGGGTTAATCCTAAAGATGTCCACCCGCGAAAACATCACCTTGACGGTGCTTAAACAGCTGACGCGCGGCTTGTTCACCAACCGCCGCCGGGAAACCGCCCTGGCACAGCAGTATATTGACAGCATGGCGATCAAAGCCAGCAGCCAGAACCAACTGGCCATGAATTTATCCGGCGGCACGCAGCAGAAGGTCGTCTTAAGCAAGTGGATGGCGACCGAACCGCGCGTGCTGGTGTTCGACGAACCGACGCGCGGCATTGATGTGGGCGCGAAGGTCGAAATCTATAAACTAATCAACCAGCTGGCCCGGCAGGGCGTGGCGATTTTGATGGTCAGTTCCGAACTGCCGGAAATCCTGGGCATGAGCGATCGGATTATGGTCATTCGAGAAGGGCGCATCGGCGGGTTTTTGGACCGCGCGGAAGCCACCGAAGAAAAAATTATGGAGTACGCCACCGGCGCGAACAGGGTCGTACCTGAAGCCGCCAGCGTTATGTCGGCATAATGCCGGCGGGGGGGTAAACGCCCTGCCGCCGACCAGCCCTGGAGATAGAGCGAGTTTTTCATTATGAGCGAATCGGCAGTTGTGAACGTTCAACCATCGGCTAATCGAGCCGGCAAAGTCCTGCGCCAGATGATCGTCGCCGCCGGGCCGCTGCTGGTGCTGATGCTGATGGTGCTTTTCCTGTGGGTCACCGCCCCAGCTTTCCGCACGCCGACCAGCCTGCTGCTGATCGGCCTCGAAGCGGCAGCTATCGGCGTGGTGGCCGCCGGGCAGACTTTCGTCATCCTCACCGGCGGCATTGACCTGTCGGTCGAGGCGATGGTGTCGTTCAGCGGTGTGGTGGCCGCCATCCTCATCGCCGGGACGAACATCGCCGGCGGGCAGATCGCTTTCGGCATTCCGGCAGCCGCCGCGATTTTGATCGCCCTAGCCGCCGGTACGGGGGTCGGGCTGCTTCAGGGACTCATCATCACGGCGCTCAACATCAATCCTTTCATCGTCACGCTCGGTTTCCGCAGCATCCTGCTGGGCATCTCGCTGGTGTGGACGCGCGGCGCGGGCATCAACATCCAGAAAGACGAGTTTTTGAGCTTTCTGACCGGCCATATCGAACTCGGCTCGCTCAGAATTCCGATGCCGCTGATTATCGCGCTCATCCTGTACGCCATCGTGTGGGTGACGCTGCGGCATACCAAGCTGGGGCGCTACACCTATGCCCTGGGCGGCAACGAAACGGCAGCGCGGCTGTCCGGCATCAACGTGGGCATGACGAAAATCATCATCTACGGCATCAGCGGCCTGCTGGCTTCTATCGGCGGCATCCTGGTGATGGGGCGTTTGCAGTCCGGCGCGTACCAGAATGGCACCAACATGACGCTGATTTCGGTCGCGGCGGTGGTGATCGGCGGTACGGCGCTGTCCGGCGGCACGGGCGGCATCTGGGGGACGCTGGTAGGCGTGTTCATCATCCGGGTGGTGGAAGCCGGCCTGGTGTATTTGAGCGTACCGTCCAACGCCAAAGAAATCGTCATCGGCGCGATCATCGTGCTGGCCGTCGCGCTGGATGTGCTGCGGCGGGGCGATATTCCCTGGCTGCGAATCCGGCGCAAAAGTTCTGCCTGAGTGGGGCAGCCGGACGGGCCGGCTGCCGCTTAAAGTTAGCGATCCGCCGGGGTATCCCGGTTTTAGAAAAAAGACCGCCGGAGTCTGGATCGTCTCTTGCGGTCGTTAGGGAACTTTCAAGGAGAGTTTTTACATGCACCGGAATAAAGTTCTCACATTAATGGTCGTGGCGGCGCTGTTCCTGGCCGTCGCCATCGCTCCCGCAGCCGCCCAGGAAACAGTCGAACGTTACGTCGGTTTTGTCCCGCCGGCGCTCACCAGCCCGTTCCATGTGGCAATGGTTGACGGCGCAAAAGCCCGCGCGGAAGAACTGGGATGGAAGCTTGAAGTGCAGGCTCCGGCCAGCGAGGGCGACTTCGCCGCTTTCGTGACCACCGTTCAGCAGCTTCTGGAACTGGGCGTCGAGGCCATCAGCATCAACCCCATCGGCACGGACTCGGCCATCACAGCAGTAAAGGCCGCCAATGAGAAGGGCATCCCCATCCTGGCGCACAACTTCATCACCCCGTTTGACGAGGGCGAGGTCGTTTCCTACATCGGTTACGACCAGTGGGGCGGCGCTGAAAAACTGGCGATGTACACCTGCGAGCTGATCGCGCAGAAATATGGCAAGAGCGCGGCGGAAACCAACGGCAAGATTTACATCCTGCTGGGCATTGACAGCATCTTCTCGCACCGCCGTACCGGCGGCTTTAAGGCCGGCCTGGAAAAAGCCTGCCCGAATGTCGAAGTCGTGGGCGAGCAGACCGGCGAGTGGCTGCGGACGAAAGGGTCGGAAGTAGCGTCCATCGCGCTCCAGCAAACGCCCGATATTGACGTGTTCTACGGCAACAGCGACGAAATGGCTATCGGCGCGGCGCTGGCGGCGGAACAGCTTGGCCTGACCATCAACGAAGATTTCTTCGCGGTCGGCATTGACGGCAACCCACCCACGCTTGACCTGCTGGCGCAGGGCAAATTCAGCGCCACGCTGGGCGTAGACCCGTTCCGTATGGGCGTAACCGTCATTGACACGATGGCGAAAGTCTTCGCCGGCGAGGAAGTGCCGCTGGTGACGCTCACCCCGTCGGTCGTCGTGACGCCGGAGAACCTTCAGGACTACCTGGACGGCCTGCTGTGGACCGAACCGGAAGCCGGCTTCCCCGAATTTGACAATGACCTGCCCACCATCCCCGAAGAAGAGATGATGGACATGACGCCGGAAGCCACGCCGGGCAGCTAGGCTTGTGAACCCGCATCAGGGGCGCGGATAGTCTGCGCCCCTGCACCAGCAGACGCCTCAGCTTTAACCAGGCCGGGGCGTTTGCATTGTGCCGGTCAGCGTTTGGGCCGCCTGCCGAACAGACCGGCCAGCGCCAGCGGCAGCAGGACAGCCGTCGCCACCGGCCAAACCCAGGCCAGGTCGCCAGGGCCGCCGGGGCCGGTTATCGGCTCGGCGCGGCGAAGGTGTATCAGCCGGTAGTTGGCAGTCGCGCGGTCGAGTTCCTCGTCGCTCAGGCGGCGCGGGTCAACGCCCACCAGCGGCGCGACGAAACCGCTGCCCTTCAGCACCTCGCGCAGCAGATGGATGCGGTCGGGGTGGTCGCTCACATCCTCAGCCGCCGCCGCCCAGCGTTCGTTTTCCAGCCAGATTTCAACCTGCGGGTTCGCCAGGATGTTCTGGTACCAGTGCGAGACGCTGCCGAACCCGGCGGTGCAGTACAGCCCGCCTTCAACCTCGGCATAATTCACCGGCGTGCAGCGGCGCAGGCCAGTTTTGCGCCCGGTGTGGACGATGACCATAAAACGCCCGGTCGTATCGGGGTAACGGTTCATCGAAGGGCCGATGCCCAGCCGCCACAGCAGCAGCATCACCCTGTTAAAATACTTAAAAAACTGCCGCAGGCTGGCTTCGGTCTGTGAATTAAGCGGAGTCATATTTACGCTTCCTTGCGCGCGTGGCCGGTAGTCAATGTAGGCCGTTTTTAGAAGATTTTTCAGACTGACGTTCATAATGTTCAACGGTAATTGGGGGCATCATGGCGCATTTGTTTTACCAAACAATCGGGACAATCGCCGCCGAAGTAATCAGCGGGTCAGACGAAATCAACGGCGCGCCTAAACGCCGCGCCGTGCCGGTGATGATACGGTCGTGCATTTCCGGCACGAGGTCATCACGATCAAAATCGAGTACATGACGTGAATCGAAGGGCAGGAATTTGAAAAACTGCCTGCTGAGAATATCCTGGTAGATCGTTTTGAAATCGGCAAACCACTTTTTATCACCCAGGAGATACCAGATCAGTGCGTGAGTATCTACGACATACAGCGGCTCAATCGGCGTCGAACTCATCGAGTTCCTGCTCCCATTCGGTGGCTATCTCGTGCATCTGTGCATGGAAGGCTTCTTCGCTCACGTCCGGCGCATCAGGATTGGCGTACTTCCCGTACAGGCTTTCAGCCTTTTTGAACGCCCCGGCAGCCCGCAGCTCGTTCAGTTCGTCAATCAGTTCTTCGCGGGTTGGATCGTGGTAAAACTCAACATATTCCGAACCCCGCTGCAATAACCATTCTTCAGGGAATACTCCAATCGGAACGACCGACGTGGTTTGTTCTTGAGCTTTCTGTCTGGCCTGTTTCACTCGCAGCCGGTAGATCAACAGGTTTTGCTGTTCAGGGTCTAGCTGCTCGGCTAATTTTACGATTTCATCCAGTGATGCGGCCATCATAGCGCCTCCTCACGCTTTATTATACACACCCCGCAGCCTCATACAGCTAACGTCCATCTGCGAACAGTTAATCGAAGAAACAGCCGGGGATAAAAACGTTTTCCCCTCATCCTGATATACGTGCCGCCGCCCGGATTCGTCGCGCAGTTCGCGCCTGGCGGCAGGCCAAAGCAGCCGTGACGACAGCCGCCTGAGATCAAAACACCGGGGATTGAGGGAAACACCGCCTCTAATCAATCTACCGCCGGTTGCAATCGGCCTACTTTTCATCTACACTAAGAGAGTTTATCCGTAAACCCCCAGACAGTGGGCTTAAGCCCACTGTTCTGCTAATCGGTTTGTGGATAGGTTCTAA
>JAPKMO010000138.1 GCA_026645945.1 Anaerolineae bacterium | reverse complement strand
GCCGCCGCCGCCATTCCGCCGCTGTCCGCCGGCCAGAGTTATACGGTTTCCCTGCCGTTTTCCACCGCCGCTTTTGCGCCCGGCAGCGTCGAGTCGCTGCGCGCCGCCGTCGGCGTAGATGAAGTCGAAGCCGCCGGCAGCCAGACCATTCAAAACAACTTCGCCCAGATCAGCCTGACCTTCCCGCAGGACATCCCGCCGGAAGCCGCCCCATCACCCACGCCGCCGGCTGAGCCGGAAGCGTTCGCGCTTGACCTTTCCGACCCGATTCAGGCAGCGGTGGCGGTCGTCGCCGCCGGCTTGTGCCTGATCGTGCTGCTGATCGGCATCATCATCGCCCGACTGATCTTCCGCCGCCCGCCGGATTTTGGCAGCTGGCAGCCGGCCTATACCAGCCTGTTCACTGCCGATCCCAACTCGACAGCGGGCCGCCGCCAGCAGTGGCAGTCCTACGCCCAGAATGGCACACTGCCGCCCATCTGCACCGAAAACAGCTTGCAAGCCTTCAAGCGGCTTTTTGGCGTGGACGGCGTGTATTTTTCTGGCTGGTCGGTGACGGCGGCGCGCGTCTGCCAGTACGATATGTATGGGCGCATCCACCGCAGCCAGGTTCTGGCGACCCCGCGCCTGGTGCGGCGGCTGAACAGCGTGGCGCGGCGTCAGCGCAAACTGAGCGCGGAGCAGATCGAAAAACGGCTGCGCCCCGCCGCCCGCTGGCTGGCGAACCGCCTGCGCGCGCATATCAACGAACGCAGCGCGCCGCTGCCAGTGGCGCTGGATTTACGCTTTCAAGGCAAACACGGCGAGGTGCGGATTGTGTTTGAGCTGTACCGCTGCCAGCAGGGGGAATGGATGCTGCTTGACCAGTGGGAGCCGGAAATGACCATCCCCGGCAAAACCATCACCGAAAGTTACACCTACACCTTTCACGGCCAGCGCCCCGGCGAAACGCTTAAGATTTTTTCGCAGCGTTTGCAGGACGAGCTGACCCGCACCCTGGCGGAGATGATCCGACCGCAGGTTTTTACCGACACCGCGCCGACCGAAGTGCCGACCCAGATTCGGCAGAAAAAAGTCGAGTAAATCAATAAGAGTTTATCCGTAAACCCACCAGACAGTGGGCTTAAGCCCACTGTTCTGCTATCAGATCAACCGGTTGACGGATAGTAATAAGGCCGGGTTTCCCCGGCCTTATCATTAGCATTCTCGGAGCGAATTATTCGCTCGGCGGAACCAGCACGCCATCAATCAGATGGATGACGCCGTTGGCAACTTCGATGTCTGTCACGGTCACTTCGATGGTGTCGTTCAGGAACACGCGGCCATCGCGCACGGTCACGGTGATTTCTTCGCCCGCTGCGGATGTCAGGGTAGTGGAGCCAACAACATCGGAGGCCATCAGCTTGCCGGGGACGATGTGGTACAGCAGGATGTAGCGCGTGCCGGCGCTGTTGGGGTTATCGGCAATGGCGTTAAACGCGCCCAATCCGATGGCCGAACGCAGCTTGACGAAAGCATCGTTGGTCGGCGCGAACAGCGTGAACGGCCCGATCTGGTTGAGCATGGAGACGCCGCCGCCGAAGAAAGCGCCGCCGCTGCTGCCCAGCGCGTTCAGCGTGGACAGGTCGGCCAGGCCAGGCACCAGCGTGCCGATGGTCGGCGTTTCGGGGTTTTTACCGGTCGCCGGGTTGGTAGCCAGCACCTTCACCTGGGGATCGTCCGGCGTGCCGACAGCAGCCACGAAGTAGTTAACGCCGGGGACCAGCACCGTATTGGGCAGGTCAAGCAGAACCGGCGCGCTGCGCTGGAACGGCACAACCTGGAGGTCGTAGACGTTGCCCGGTACGGTCAGGGTATCCATGCCGTCGTTGTCACCGCGCGTGCCGGGGAAGGCCAGCGTGCGAATGACCGGCGTACCGCCCGCTAGAATATCCACCGGCTCGACGCCTTCAATGGCGTGGAATACGCTCACACGGGCGCTGCCAGCCGGGATGGGGCTGTAGTCTTCGACCAGGATTTGTGGCTTGAGTGTGCCGTTCGCCAACGAACCAACAGCGGCGATGGTCAGCCATTGGCCGCCCGCCAGTTCCAGGTCAACGGGGCCGATAGCGGCCTGGCTGATCGAAGTGCCAGCCGGGGCAACTGCGACGTTGTAGACGCCGCCGGGCAGCGTAATCCAGCCGGTGGCGATGGGGAATTCCAGCCCACGAATGGCCGCGTCGCCGTTCACGTACACGTCAACGGCAGGGGTATCCGGCGAGAAGTGCGCCACACGCACCTGCACCTGCGACGCCGCCGTTACTTTGGCTGCCAGATCGCCGCTCGACGGCACCAGCACCGCGTCAATCACGTGGATGACGCCGTTGGAAGCGCCGATGTTGGTGGTGACGATCTTCACGCTGTCGTTGACGTAAAACTCACCGTCTTTCTGTGAGATGGTGATCGGGCTGCCCTCAAGCGTGGCGCGATCCTGCACGAACACGAAACCGTTCTGGAGCAGGCTGCCGGACAGGACATGATACTGAAGCAGCGCCGTCAGGGTAGGAATATCGGACAGCAGGTTTTCTACCGTCCCCAGCGGCAGAGCCGCAAAAGCCGCATTAGTCGGAGCAAAGACCGTAAACGGCCCATCGCCGGCCAATGTTTCCTCCAACCCGGCGGCCTGAACGGCAGCCACCAGGGTCGAAAAGTCAGGGTTGGAAGCGGCGATGTCCACAATGGTGTTGCCGCCCTGAGCGAATGATGGAATCACCGCAAGGGCTAACAGCGCCATCACTGTGGTGAGAAAAAACAGTTTGCGCATGACTATTTTCTCCTTATTTATCAGTATGAGAAGGCCAGGGTGATAATAACATTTTTAAGATTAGTCGTCAAATATTAGTCAAAATCTGGACAAGCCTAAGGAGAAGATGAGAAATGTCAACCTTTTGAGTCGTTTTCCTGTCTCCCACTGCCTGCCCCGGTCACGGCGTAAATCAAGACTCCGACCGCCGCCAGGCCGAAGCCGCCGATGATGCCCACCGCTTGCAGCCAGCCGAAATAAATATCAGATGCGCCGTCGCGCAGGTGAGAGCCAAAACCCAGAATATCGGCGTAACCGGCCATCGCCGCCACCAGCAGCCCGGTGAGGGACAGCCGCACGCCGATCTGCTGGGACAGGGTGGCCGGTTTTAGCACGTAGAAGGTGAACTTCACGTAAATCAGCGCGCCCAGGATGAGCAGCAGAAAGCCGACCAGGATGGTCGTCACTTGAAGGATGCCGATGCCGCCCGCCGGTTCGATGCCGGTGACGCCGGGGAACAACCCCATCAGCGTGAGTACGATGCCCAATGCGCCCAGGGCGATTCCAAACTGCGCTACCCGAGGCATAAATCATCCTTTAACCGGACGGCAAAACCTGGCGCAGTTTGCGGAGCATGTTGCCGCCCAAAATCGCCTCGATGTCCGGCCCGGCATACCCGCGCGCGCGCAGTTTTTCGCCGATCAACCACAGGTCAGAGGTCGTATCCAGCCCATCGGGAATATGTTCTGCGCCGAAGCCGCCGTCGAAATCGCTGCCGATGCCCACGAAGGCGGCGCTGCCGGTGATCTGGCAGATATAATCAATCGCCTCAATCGCCACATCCAGCGGCACGGCGGTTTTGGAGTCGCCTTTTTTGTAGGTATCGGACAGGAAAGCGTTAAACAGCACGATGCCCATCACGCCGTCGCGCTCCGCCAGCCGCCGGATCATCAGGTCGCTGAGATGACGGTCGCTGTTACGAAACCGGCGCGGGTTGCTGTGGCTAGCGATGATCGGGCCGGCGTAGTGGTCAACTGCCTGCAAAAAAGCGGCTTCCGCCATATGAGACAGATCAAGCAGGGCGTTAAAACCTGCCATCACGTCCAGCAGTTCAAAGCCCAGGGCGGTCAGCGGGCCGGGATAACCCGTGCCGCCGCTGTAGCGTGTGGCTTCCCAGGCCGGCCCGACGATACGCACGCCGCGTTCATACCATTCTTCAAACTGTTTTGGCTCCAGAATGGGGTCGGCGTTTTCCATCAGCAGCACCAGCCCCTGCCGGTGATCGCCCGGCTCTGCGCCGTCGCTCCAGGTCGCCAGCACCGCGTCCAGGTCGGCGGCGGTTTTGACCAGCCGCACGCGCTCATCCTCGTCCGCCAGACGGTTGTAATAATCAAGCTGCCGCGCCGCCAGATTGTAAGCCTGGCGCGGCGTGCGGTAGGTCAGCTTTGACCAGGGTTTATCGTCCGTGCCGTCGTAAGGCGCGACGAACAGCGTGGCGAAAACCACCCCCACCCGCCCCAGCAGCGAGTCCGGCAGCCCTACCGTCGCCATCCCGCGATGTCTGGCTGTCTCAGAATCTGCTTCCAGGCGGCGGGTTTCCCAGGCCGCCCGGCGATAATCGCGCCCATAACACAGGGCGTTGTAGGCGATGTCCTCATGCGCGTCAACAATAATCATGAAAAGTCCCGAAGTGATGCTGATCCGCCTGTATTGTATGCCGTCGGCCCCAAAAAGGCCAAATGTGAAAAATGGTTGCGCCCCGCGCCGCACATTGATTATAGTAGGGACGGCTGTCGTTTTATCGTTATATCGGTACGAGGCGTTAATGATGAACCGGAACATTTCTCAACCGCCCACCCTCTTAACCGGCGCGCTGGTGGGCGGCCTGCTGGCCGCGCCGCTGCTGGCGGTTTTGTATCTGGCGACAGTAATTTGGGGGACGCCGTTCCCCCCTTTCGACCTGTTCGACTGGCTGGCGCGCGTCCTGCCCGGCAGCCTGATTCGCACCAGCATCAATTTCATCGTCAGCATCATCGCCGCCCTGAACCTGGAAGATACCTCGCGCTCCGCCAAAACCGCCGAACACCTCCTGGCGACGGCGCTGGTCGCTGCCGCCCTAGTGGTCGTCGGCGCGGTTTTGTTCGCGCTGCTGCGGCGCGGGAGGGCTGGGCGCTTGGCAGGGACTGCGGTCGGCCTGGCGCTTGGGCTGCCGCTGGCGGCGCTGGGACTCGTCATCAACACGTCGGCGTCCGCGCTGCCGCCCATCAGCGCGATCTGGACGACGGCAGTTTTTGCGGCCTGGGGCGCGGCCTGCGCGTGGATGTTTGCCCGCCTAGCGGCTGTTCCACCCCCGGCGGCTGCCGAAACTTCGGCGGCGGTGTACGTTCTTGACCGGCGGCGCTTCCTCATTCAACTGGGCGGCGCGGCGGCCACCTTCACCGTCGTCGGGGCAGGGCTGGGCGCGCTGTTAAGCCGCCCGCTGCCCGCCGGCGATGAGCCGGAAGCCGCAGCCGAGCCGGGCTGGTCAGACGCCAACGCGCTGCCGAATGCCACCGACCCCCTGATACCCGCGCCCGGCACGCGCCCGGAATTTACGCCTGTGCGCGATCACTACCGGATTGACGTGAATTCGCTGCCCCCGGTGCTGAACGAAGATGACTGGACGCTGAGCGTGTTCGGCCTGGTGAATAACCCACTGGAACTGACGCTGGCCGACCTGCGCGGCGGATACGAACCGCTTCACCAGTTCGTCACCCTGTCGTGCATCTCCAACCCGGTCGGCGGCGACCTCATCAGCACCCAGCGGTGGACGGGCGTACCGCTGCGCGCCATCCTCGACCGCGCCGAACCGCAGATCAACGGCGGTTACGTGCGAATCCGGTCGGCAGACGGTTTTGACGAAATTCTGCCCATCACCGACGCGCGCCAAGACGAGCGTATCATGCTGGTTTATGCCTGGGACGGCCTGCCGCTGCCCGTCGGGCATGGTTTCCCGCTGCGTATTTACATCCCCAACCTGTACGGCATGAAACAGCCCAAGTGGATCGTCAGCCTTGAAGTCACCGACCGCTACGAAGAAGGCGGTTACTGGGTGCGAAAGGGCTGGGACGAGGTGGCGCGCGTAAAATCAACAGCGGTGATTGATACTATCGCCGCAGGCGATCTCGTCCAGGACGGTGACCGGACGCTGTTTCCGGTGGGCGGCATCGCTTTTGCCGGGTCGCGCGGCATCAGCCGGGTGGAAGTGCGCGTTAACGAGGGGGAATGGCAGCCGGCGCAGCTGCGCGCCCCGCTGTCCGAAACCACCTGGGTGATCTGGCGCTACGACTGGCCGTTCCAGGCCGGCCATTATCTTTTTGAGGTGCGCTGTGTGGACGGCGTCGGCACGCCCCAGGTCGAGGAACGACGCGACGTGTACCCCAGCGGCGCGACCGGTCTGCACACCCGCCGCGCGAATTTATGACACAGATCATTGATTTTTTGTGAATAACGTATAATTGTGATTCGCGCTTATTGACAACGCATCAATTCTTTGCTAAGGTATACACAAGTTGGCATCATTCACTTATCCACGCCAATAACGTTAATCTAGAGGAGGCTTTATCATGCTGTATATCCCGCGCGAAAAAGGTCAGGGCCTGGTTGAGTACGCACTGATCCTGGTGCTGGTCGCTGTCGTGGTCATCGTCATCCTGGCGCTGCTTGGCCCGGCGGTTGGCAACATCTTCTCGAACATCGTCAATTCGCTGTAGTCGGGTAAGTCTGTTTTACACCGGGGGGCCGTTTCTCTAAGGCCCCGAAGCCGCTGGTTTGATGGGGAGGCTGTTAAGCCTCCTTTTTTGTGTTCCAATCCAGTACATGAACCAGCTTAATCTGCATACTGGCAGTGGGCTTAACCCGGCAGTGGGCTTAACCGGACAGTGGGCTTAACCGGACAGCGGGCTTAACCAGACAGCGGGCTTAACCAGACAGTGGGCTTAACCAGACAGTGGGCTTAACCAGACAGTGGGCTTAACCAGACAGTGGGCTTAACCAGACAGCGGGCTTAACCAGACAGCGGGCTTAAGCCCACTGTCTAAGGGATGTACTCGCTATGGCGTGCGCTGTCCCCCTCATCCCAATCCTTCTCCCCCGAATTCAGGAGAGAAGGGCTAAAAACAGGCGATTCCGAATTCAGGGATGGTTTTTATAGGGACGCGCTGCTGCGTGTCCGGGGCAGAACCGCCCCAGCGTCAATAGTTATTTATCGTCCCGGCGTGGCGACCAGCGCCGTCGCGGTCGCCTCCAGCAGCGGGCGCTGCGCGGTCGGCGCGGCCTGCACAGTCATCGGGAAATTGGCGGCGTCCTCGGTGGTGCGCGGCAGATTGCGGCTGATGGCCGACTGTACGGTGGCGGCCTCCAGCGTATCCACCATGTTAAATTCCTCGCGCGGGGCTTGCAGGCCGTACACCCCCACCAGGATCAGGCCGATGATGAACCACAGCAGCGCCAGCCCGCCCAACCACGCGCCAATGCGCCGGTTTGCCTGCCGCACCCTGGGCGTGATGACCTTCAACGGTCGCCCGGCCCCTGGCGCGGTCAGCGCCGCCGCGTAAGCCAGCAGCGCCGCCGCGTCATAATTTTCACTGAAGTCCAGCGCGGCCAGGTGGTCTATTAATTCAGGCAGCGGCGCAGCTTTCGCCAGCACCGGGATAATATGCTGCCCAGCGTCTAGCGCAGCGGTGATGGCGGCCTGTACGTCTGCGTTGGCATTCGCTTCCGGCGACAGCACCGCTGCCAGCAGATATTCCGCCCCCGGCGCGGGCATTTCCGCCAGCGTATAACCCGCGCCCCCTAAATCGTCCCGCAGCCGGGCCGCCAGCGCGGCATCCCCCGGCGCGTTCACAATCCTGATGCTCGTCATATCCCTATCACCTTCGATTCCGGTACAGCGCCGGGAAGCGCCGGCGCGCCTCGACAGAAGCTATCCTAAAGCGCGGACGGCGTTCACCACGTCCCACCGCTGCGCGTCGGTCAGGCCGGCGTCACAGGGCGGCAGCCCGCGCCAGCCGTCCCGCACGGCGAAAAACAATTCCTCATCACGGATGCGCGGCAGCCGTTCGACCAGCGTTTCCAGGCCGCGGCCCGTCCAGCCCGCGCAGGCCGACTCGACCAGCGCCCGCCCGCGCGCCAGCGAGTCCGCGTCCGGCAGAGTCGGGTTGATGACGGTCGGCGGCGGATTGAGCGTGGCGTCGTACTGCGCCTGGGTGTTCTGGATGACGGCCACGCCGATAGCGATAAACAGCACTGTAGCCGCCGCCGCGCCCACTGCAATGGTCACGGTGGCCGGGTTCAGGTCAAGCCGGGCATACAGCCGCCGCGCCGACGGATAAGCCGCCCACAGCAGCGCCGCGACCACCCCCGCCAGCGCCAGCAGGTTAAACACATTCGGCGGACGCGCCTGCAGCACCGCCGCCGCTTCGCTGATCGCCCAGGCATAGGCGGCGCGTGCCGTCATGCCGCCGGCGCGGGTCACATCCACCAGCGCCCACCAATCCCCGGCGCGGTTAATTTCGTCACCGGCAGCCACGTACAGGCCGTCACCGGCGTTTTCCGCCGTATCCCAAAGGCCGCGCCGGTCGAGCGCCGGGTCAACCATCTGCACGCGCACGGCCAGATCGTCAACCGGCTGGCCGCCCTGCCGAACCAGCACGTCATAGGTGTTCACGCCCGGCCCGCCGGGGGTGATGGTTAGGCTGATGTCCAGGCCGTCCACCGTTTGCGATGCGCTCGGCGGCGGAGCGGTCTGCGCGAAATCGGGAACCGGCACGGGCGTGGCCGTCAGCAGCCCGGCGGCGGCCACCACCAGCAGCGCCAGTGCCGCCTCCAGCCGCAGCGTAGCGACAAAACCGCCCACCCACCGCGCGACCGCCTGCCAGCGCCGGTAACGTTCTGGGCGCAGCGCGACATGGTGCGCCAGTCCCACCGCCAGCAGCCCGCCGGCCAGGATGAGTTTAAGCAGCAGCGCGCCACCGAAGGTCGTGCCGGTCAGGTCGGCGGGCGACTCAATCCAGTTCAGGCTGCTGTAGAGGCCGGTCGTTATCACCAGCGCCACACACACCGCCGCCAGCCGCGAAAAACGGTTGAGGACGGCCAGCAGCGCCGCGCGCCGGGTTTCGCCGCTGTAGGGCGACAGCGCCACCGGCAGCGACAGCGCCAGCGCGCCGAGGCCGCCCGCCCACAAGGCCACCGCCAGCGCGTGAATCCAGTCCACGAATACGCCGGCCCAGGGCCACAGCAGCGACCCGGCGGCATGGCTGCCCGCGCTGAAGGTGCCGACCGCCAGCGCCAGCGCCCAGGTGTTGGCCGTCCACAGCGGGCGCACCAGTTCCGGGCGTTCTTGCCTAAAGTACAGGCTGGCCGCGTACAGCGCCGCCGCCAGCGCCAGCAGCAGCATTCGCACGTTCCACAGGTCGCCGAAGCGCGTCCCCACCCGCACGATGCTCCACAGATTTTGCGCGAACACCTGGCCGATGTCGGCATTAAACAGCACCATCGCCTGCTGCAAAATGGCGAGGATGTTCCCAGCCAGCGCGGCGGCCAGCCCGGCGGCGATCACCGCGCTCAGGCGGCGCATCAGGCGGGGCGGCAGTCCTCCAGCAGGGTAGGTCAAGCTTCCCCAGGCCGGCAGCAGCACGCCGCCGTAGAGCGCGAACGTCCCCAGCAGCAGCAGACCCGCCGGCAGCGCCAGCGCCCGCCAGATCACTTCCAGCGCATTGGCCTGGTCAGAAGCCGCCGCGCCGGACACCCCGCCGACTTCCTGCCCGACAAAAAACACCCGCGTTTCGGTGATGACGTGTCCATCGCTGGCGAAGGCCACCCGCAGGTCGGCCACGTAAGCGCCATCGGGCAGGTCGGTGGGCAGCCGCGCCGCCAGCAGCGCCCGATTGTCGTCCGGCACGCCGCCGTCCGCGACGATGTTCCCGGCCTGGTCGCGCACCGTGATCGAACTGAAGGCCGGCTCCAGCCCTTCGCTGAACCAGTATTGCAAACGGGCCGGCGCGCGTTCCAGCACGGCGCGGTTTTCGGGAATTGACCGCACGATGTAACCATGCGCCGAAACCGGCGCGGCGGCCAGCATCAGCAGCAGCGCGGCCAGCAGGCCGAGCCGATTAGTCCAGGCGGAAGCGGTCTTTTTCATGTGAGTCAGGCGGCGTTTCATGGTTTTCGGTTTCGTCAAGCGGCGCGCTGCGGCTGCGAATCCAGCTTATCCCCATCATGATGAGGAAGATAGCGGCGACGCTGAGGAAGATCACTTCGTCCCACACGCCAAGCGCGCCGTGCGCCAGGATGACCGGTAGGTGCATGGTGTTCCACTTCTGGTTAGCACTGGGGCGATTGTATCACAGCGAGGGCTTTCTCTGTAACTTTTTTCACGAGCTGCTCAGGGAAAACAAAAACGCGCCGCCATGTGGCCGCGCACCGATGAGGGTTCGCCCCTACTGCGACTCGAACGCAGAACCTACCCCTTAGGACGAGGTTGCTCTATCCGATTGAGCTATAGGGGCTGATTTGTTTGCATTATAACATACGCCCGCCGCGCGTCAACCACAGGCGTACAGTTAGCCCAGAGCTTACGCATGAAGACACTTCGTCTCGATAAACGGGCATTCGCCTTCTAACCGCTCCCCCCCTCCCTTCAGGGGATATTTGTCCCCGTTTGGGTCGCCATAAAATGGAGACGGGACTTAAAAACCCTCAACGACCTGTTTTGACCCCCTCTCCAAGATTTGGGGAGGGGGCAGGGGGTGGGGATTGGCAATTACGGTCACGAAAGGGGCTGTTAAGAATTGTGGCGCAGTCTTTTTAGC
>JAPKMO010000137.1 GCA_026645945.1 Anaerolineae bacterium | reverse complement strand
GACACCGACGGCCAGGTGGATATGGTCGTGGCCGGCATCGGCACGGGCGGCACGATCACCGGCGTGGGCGAGGTGCTGAAGGCGCGCAAGCCGTCGGTGAAGATGGTGGCCGTCGAACCCGCCGCTTCGCCGGTGCTGTCCGGCGGCACCAAAGGGCCGCACCCCATTCAGGGCATCGGCGCAGGTTTTGTGCCGGGTATCCTCAACACCCACATTTACGACGAGATCATCACTGTCACCGGCGATGACGCCATCGAAACCGCCCGCAAAATGGCAACTCACGAAGGGCTGCTGGTCGGCATTTCCTCCGGCGCGGCGACCTGGGCGGCCTTGCAGGTGGCGGCGCGGGCGGAAAACGCCGGCAGGCTGATCGTTGTCATCATCCCTTCGTTCGGCGAACGTTACCTTTCGACGGCACTTTATGCCCATCTGGAGGATTGAGTATGTTTAAAACCCTGCGGGACGACATCGAATCGGTGCTTCAGCGCGACCCCGCCGCGCGTAACGCGCTGCACGTCATCCTGTTTTATCCGGGGCTGCACGCCGTCTGGGCGCACCGGCTGGCGTTCCGCCTGTGGAATGCGCGCCGAAAGTTCGCCGCCCACGCCGTCGCCTATATCGCCCGCGCCATCACCGGCATCGAAATCCACCCCGCCGCCCGCATCGGGCCGCGCCTGTTCATAGATCATGGCATGGGCGTGGTTATCGGCGAAACCGCCGAAATCGGTGCGGATGTGACGCTGTATCACGGCGTCACGCTGGGCGGCGTCAGCCTGGAAAAAGGCAAACGCCATCCCACGCTGGAAGATTGTGTCGTGGTCGGCGCGGGCGCGAAGGTGCTGGGCGCGATCACCATCGGCAGGAACACCCGCATCGGCGCGAACGCGGTAGTTGTTAAGGACGTGGGGCCAGACCGTGTGGTGGTCGGCATCCCCGGCAAACCCGTCCCGCGCCGGGGCGAACGCCCCACGCCCGACCATCCCGACTTGCAGCATGGCAACCTGCCGGATGTGATCGCCGACCGGTTAGAGGAGATGCTGGAGCGTATCGAACGGCTGGAAGACCAACTGCGGGCGCGGACCAACGGCGCGAACGGGCGAATTAAAGAAGCGCCCTTGCAGCCGGAACTGGATTTTGTGATCTAGAACGTGTTCGGCAGCAGAGAGGCGCACCACCGTGCGCCCCTGCAAACCGTTGTGACGTACTCCCCACACCTAAAGGTGGGAGAAACTGCCGTGAACGCCGGATGCCGCGTTTGTCACGGGGACTGCTTCCGACTGAGAAAGTATGAGGCGGCGCTCCGCCTCAAGCATATTCAGAGCCGCATTGTGGTCTCGATCAAGCGAGAGGCCGCAGTTCTCGCACATAAAGACACGTTCCGCTAAGAACCTATCCATAAACCGATTGATCTGATAGCAGAACAGTGGGCTTAAGCCCACTGTCGGGCGGGTTTACGGATAAACTCTAAGGTGACGGACTGCTCGTGACCACAACCCGAACACTTGCCGGTGGTGCGCTCAAAACGGTCAAGGAATACAACCTGTTTCCCGCGTTTCAAGGCAGCCCACTTCAAGACGCTGAGAAACTGAGCAAAACCCAGGTCACTGACTTTACGCCCCCACAGCGCCTTCATGCCTTGCAGGTTCAGGTCTTCAAAGATCAGCACATCGTAGTTATCACACAGATCACTCATACAGGCCGCCTTATATCCCCCAACCTGAAGGTTGGGGTTTTACGGCGCTTTTTCGATAATATTGTTATTTTGAGTGGGTGTTAATCAAATGAGATAATACGTTCAGCCTGAAGGAGGGAATGATGCAGCGGATTCTGATCGTCACCACCGCACCGGCAGAGGCCGTTGAGCCGCTGCTGGACGCGATTTCGTCTGCCGGGGGCGGCACTATCGGCGCGTACACCCACTGCGCGTTCACCAACCCCGGCACGGGGCGCTTTAAACCGAGCGCCGAGGCCAACCCGCATATTGGCGCGAAGGAACAAATCAACGCGGTGGACGAAGTGCGGATCGAAACCTTTTGTAGCCGGGAAGCGGCCAAAACAGTCGCAGCCGCCATCCGCGCCGCGCACCCCTACGAGGAACCCGTCATCTACCTGCTTCCGCTGCTGGCCGAAGATGACCTGTAAGGACAGGCAGTTAACCGGCTCTACCCTCCTCTATATTACAAAACTCAAACTGAAATTTTTGTGAATTCAGTAAAACTTCAATGTTCCTGCAAGCCGCTTTGCGGTATCCTTAGTCTAGATATAGCATTAAGGGGACATAAAAAATGGCAGGTGGCGGTAAACCCATTGATTCTACAACAATTCTTCTGGTGGAAGATAACGCCCCGCTGCTGCGGAACGTGGCGTTCATCCTGCAAATGATCGGCTTCAAGGTGCTGTCGGCGGCCAACGGGATGCAGGCGCTGGAGATGCTAGGCTGCTGCACGCCCGATCTGATTATCTCTGACCTGGATATGCCGGGGCTGAACGGCTACGACCTGCTGCGCCGGGTACGCGCCGACCAGACCTGGGGACGCATCCCGTTCATCGTGGTTTCCGACCGATACGACCTGCCCGACCTGATGCACGCTCTGGAACTGGGCGCCAGCGATTACGTGCCGAAGCCGTTTGATATATACGACCTGCTGGACGCCATTAAAGAGACGCTTCAACCGCGCCCTTTTAACGCGAGCTACCCGCTGGCAAGCTGAGTTTTTCCGCTGCCAGCCCGTACATCAGCGGCAGGTCGGGTTTGCCCTCCGGCATGACCATCCGCCCACCGGGCAGCTCGCGCATCCCATGAAAGGGGCGAAAGCCGTTGCTGTAGGGGTATTCGCGCAGCGTCATCAGCGTCAGCCCGGCCTCGACCAGTGCCGTCACTACCTCGCCGATTCCCCAGGCGAATTCGTGGCTGCGGTGCGGGTTGATGAAATTCTGAACACCCTCCAGATAACCTGATGGGGCCGACGCCGGGCCGCTCACAGCAACGTAATCCCCAATGCCGCTCTCGAAAGTCTGCGGCTGCCCCTGCCCAAAATAAGGCAGCACCAGATTTAAATCCTCGTCGTACATCGAAATAAACGGGTGGAACTCCACCAGCACGAATCGCCCGCCCGGTTTAAGCACCCTGGCGATGCCCCGCCCCCACAGACGAATATCCGAAAGCCAGACGAGCGCGCCGTAGGACGAAAAAACGATGTCGAACGACTCCGCCGCCGTCTCCAGCCAGTCGTAAAGATCGGCGCGGTGGAACACCGCCGGGATGCCGGCGTCCGCCGCCAGTTGTCGGGCGAAGCTGATGGCCGTATCGCTGATGTCCACGCCGGTGACGACCGCGCCCCGCAGCGCCAGGCTGAGCGTATCCTGCCCGGCGTTACATTGCAGGTGCAGCAGGCGTTTGCCGGCCAGGTCGCCCAGCAGTTCGATTTCTTCCGGGTGCAGCGTGCAGCCGCCCTCGCGGAAAAAACGCGCCTGGTCGGCCTTGTGGCTGTTGTGCGCGTCGGTGGCGGCGTTCCAGGCGGCGCGGTTTTCTTCGTGCAGGTCTTTTCGCAGCGTCATGTTTTCGCAGCGTCATGGGTGTTATATCCGCAGCAGTGGAATCCGGCGGCGCAGCTTTCGTAAAATCAGAATCCCGTTGATGATGAACGGGTTGTTGTGGGACAGCACCGGCAGGCTGAGAAGCTGATTGTCCATTAAAACCGACTGCGGGCGCACGAAACGCAGCAGGCCTTCCGGCCCCTGCCGCCGCCCCAGGCCGCTGTTTTTGACGCCGCCCATCGGCAGCGACGGCGAGCCAAAAATCCAGTTGGGTGCGTTAACGGCCACATCCCCGCTTTCGATGCGGGTGGCAAGCTGTTCGGCGCGTTTGAGGTCGGTGCTGAAGATTGTGCCGGACAGCCCGTACTGGCTGTCGTTCGCCAGCCGGATGGCTTCCTCGGCATCCTTGACGCGCATGACCGGGACGATTGGCCCGAAAGTTTCCTCCTGCATCACCACCATCGAATGGTCTACATCCACCAGGATGGTCGGCTCGTAGAACAGCGGGCCGAGATCAGGACGCCGCCGCCCGCCGTGAACGATTTTCGCGCCTTTCGCCACCGCGTCGGCGATCTGCGCCTCGCAGCGCAGCAGCTCGCGTTCGTTGGTCAGGCTGCCGACATGGACGTTTTTGCCGTCGCCGGGGCCGACCACCAGCCGGTTAGCATGATATTTCAGCCGTTCCAGGTAGCGGTCGTACACCGCGTCCTCGACGTATACCCGCTCCACGCTCACACACGCCTGGCCGGCGTTCTCCAGCCCGCCCACCAGCGTGCCGGCGGCGGCCAGGTCGAGATTAGCATCCTTCAGCACGATCAGCGGGTCTTTGCCACCCAGTTCCAGGCTGCACGGGATCAGCCGTTCGGCGGCGCGCACCGCCACCTTGCGCCCGACCAGGGTGCTGCCGGTGAAAGAGACAAAATCCACCACATCCACCAGCGCCGCGCCGGTGCGGCCATCGCCGGTGACGATCTGGAACACATCGTCTGGGATGCCCGCTTCGGCCATCAATTCGCCCACAAACAGCGCAGTGAAAGGCGTGAACTCGCTGGGTTTGAGCAAAATGGCATTACCGGCCAGCAGCGCCGGAATCAGGTCTTGAAAAGCGTTCAGCAGCGGGTAATTCCAGGGCGTGATGAAACCGACCAGCCCCCAGGGTTTATAATATACGCGGCCTTTATGCACCACCGGCGCGGAGGTGCGGCGCGTCTGCGGGCGCAAAATCTGCGGCGCGCGGTGAACATAATACCCCAGTTGGGTATCAATGACGGCTACTTCTTCCCACGCGCCAACCTCGGTTTTGCCGGTTTCGGCGCGGATGGTCTGGATAATATCCTTCTGCCTGGCCCACAGCAGGTCGCCCCACTGCTGGAGCAGCTTGGCCCGCCCCGCCGCGCCCAGGGCTTCCCAGGCCGGCTGGGCGGCGCGGGCGCGTTCGGCGGCCCGGCGCACATCCTCGGCGGCCATCACCGGCACCTGGCCGAGTTTTTCGCCTGTCACCGGCCTTCTGACAACGATCTGCTCCGGCGCGGCCTCGCCCATCATAAACTCTGGCCGTTCTGCTGCTGCCATTATTTTACACTCCATCATCAAAAATCAAATCGGGGTTTGATTTGGCCGTTAATTGTACCCAAAAACGCCGCTTTTGCGCCATACATGCTACAATTTCAACCGGCGGCTAAAGACTGCACTGAGGAAGGACACATGCTCCGCTGCGGCATTGATATGATCGAAATCCGGCGCGTGGAGGGCGGCATTGCCCGGTTGGGCGAGCGTTTCCTCAACCGCTTTTTCACGCCCGGCGAACGCGCCGACTGCGAGGATAAACCGCACCGGCTGGCAGCGCGGCTGGCGGCCAAAGAAGCCGTCTCGAAAGCCCTGGGAACCGGCATCGGAGACGTGCGCTGGGTGGACATCGAAATCCGCTGTGGCGAACGAGGCCGCCCGGTTTTAGTCCTGCACGGCGCGGCGGCGGACGCAGCGCAGCAGTTGGCGATCACTACCTGGGATGTCAGCCTGACGCACACCGCCGATTACGCGGCAGCGATGGTGGTGGCGCTGTGAAATTCTGGTTGAGGTTATCCCAGATGACGGTTATGCTCATAGGCGGTGATTTTTACAAATGCGTGAAATCGTGTTTATGGTACGCTTAAACAGCCGGTCGAATAAATAAGGCAGTGGCCGGACAAGGATTAAACAATGCCGAAATGGGAATACTGTACGGCGGCGCAGTCGCCCGGCGGCCCGCTGCTGGTCACAATCACATATTACACGGCTGAAGGCGCGGCGGCGGTTTTACACCGGGCGGCCAGCTACGAAGAAGGCAGCCGCCAGCTCTGGCCGAAGCTGATCGCCGGCCTGGGCCGCGAGGGCTGGGAGCTGGCCGCGATTGATGCTGGCGCGTGGTGTTTTAAGCGCCCGCTGGCCGAGGAGACGGTATGATCGAACTGGAAGTGTGCGAAGTCCCCGCCGGGGATTATCCCATCGGCGACAACAGTTTGCCTGCCAGCCGTCCGGCGCATGTCGTTCACCTGGAAACCTTCGCCATCGGTCTCACCCCCGTCACCAATGCCCAGTTCGCCGCCTTTCTGGAGGCTGGCGGTTACGACAGCCCGGTTTACTGGGGCGAAATGGGCTGGCGCTGGCTGCGCGGGCAGGGGGCGCGGCAGCCGGATTTCTGGAACGACCGGCGTTTTAACGCGCCCGACCAGCCGGTGGTGGGCGTATGCTGGTACGAGGCGCTGGCCTATTCGATCTGGCTGGGCGGCGTGACCGGCCTGCCCTGGCGGCTGCTGACCGAAGCCGAATGGGAAGCCGCCGCGCGCGGCCTGGAGGGCGACGCGCCTTCCCCGCGCCTCTATAATACGGCGGAGCGCGGCCTGGGCCGCCCCTGGCCGGTCACGAAACCGAGCAACCGCTCTTGGTGCGGCGCATCTGACCTGTGCGGCAACGTGTGGGAATGGTGCAGCAGCCGGTGGGGGCATAACTGGCAGACAATGGACTACGGGTATCCCTACGACCCCGGCGACGGGCGCGAAAACCTGGACGGCAGTTTTGCCCGCGTCATACGCGGCGGCTCGTGGTTCGACCCACTGCCGGCGGCCAACCCGGCCAACCGGGGGCGCTACCTGCCCGGCTCGCGCGGCAGCAACATCGGCTTCCGGCTGGCACGTGGATTGGTGTAGGCGGTGACTTAGGGCGGCGGCGCGTCCGTGCCGTCATCCATTTCCCAATCGCCATTTTCGCCCGGCGGCATCCTGCGCCAGGCTTCCTGCGATTCGTAGCGATATTTGCGGTAGGCCGCGTAACCAATCGGCACGACCAGCAGCGCAATAACCAAAAAAATCACCCACTCCATGCTGATTTCTCCCCAACGCGGCCCGGCAGCCGGCCCGCTCACCGTTCTATCTTAGCGGCTGCGCGTTAGAAAACCATCGGCTGCTGCCAGGTGGCGAACCCGGCGCGCGGGCGGTTAAAATACAAACAGGTGTTGAGGAAGGAAGATGATGATGCGACCAACCATGCCCGTTTTAAACCCCTACGACGGCAGCGTTGTGGACAGCGTGCCGCAGCTCACCGAACAGGACGTGCGCGAGGCCATCAGCCGGGCGGAAAACGCCGCTAAACCGATGGCGAACATGCCGGCCTACAAACGCGGCGCGATTCTCAACCAGGCTGCCCATCTCATTCAAGATCAGGTTGAAGACCTGGCGCGGCTGATGGCGCGGGAAAATGGTAAGCCGGTCAAGCTGGCGCGCGGCGAGATCAACCGCGCCGTCGAAACCTTCAACTTCGCCGCCGACGAAGCGCGCCGCCTGCACGGCGAAACCGTGCCGATGGACGCGGCGGTGAGCGGCGTGGGCAAGTTCGGGTATTACGTGCGCGTGCCGGTCGGCATCGTGGCGGCCATCACGCCCTTTAACTTCCCGCTCAATCTGGTGGCGCACAAGGTCGCGCCGGCCATCGCCGCCGGCTGCCCGGTCGTCCTTAAACCCGCGCCGGCCACCCCGCTTACCGCCCTGCGCCTGTCGGACATCCTGCGCGAGGCCGGCCTGCCGGAAGGCGCGTTCGAGGTCGTCACCGGCGATGCCGACGTGGGCGCGTGGCTGGTCGAAGACCCGCGCATCGCCATGATAACCTTCACCGGCAGCCCGCCGGTGGCGCGCAAAATCAGCGAAAAAGCCGGGCTGCGCCGCGTGACATTTGAACTGGGCGGCAATGCGGCCACCGTCATAGACGAGGATGCCAATATCGTCCACGCCGTCAGCCGCACCATTATGGGCGGTTTCGCCTACAGCGGCCAGGTCTGCAACAGCGTGCAGCGCATCTACGTCCACAGCAGCCGCTACGACGAATTTCGCCGCCTGATGATCGAAGAAACCGGCAAACTCGTCCTGGGCGACCCGCTGGACGAGGCCACCGACATCGGCCCGGTGATTAACGAGGCCGCCGCCGAACGTATTGACCGCTGGATAGCGGAGGCCGTCGCCCAGGGCGCGACGGTGGCGGTGGGCGGGGCGCGCGAGGGGACGTTATACCGGCCAACCATCCTGGAAAATGTGAGCGACAACATGCAGGTGATGTGCGCCGAGGTGTTCGGGCCGGTGGTGGCGCTGGTGCCGTTTGACGATTTCGACGCCGCGCTGGCCGCCGCCGACAGTTCGCCGTTCGGCCTGCAAGCCGGGGTTTACACGCGGGACATCAACAAGGCCATGCGCGCCGTCCAGCGGCTTAACGTCGGCGGCGTCATGATTAACGACGTGCCGACCTTCCGCGTGGATCAGATGCCCTATGGCGGTAACAAAGAATCCGGCATCGGGCGGGAAGGCCCGCGTTTCGCCATCGAGGAAATGACCACGCTCAAGATGGTGGTGATTAACGTCGGCGTGTGAGCGAAGTTCCGAGTTAGCGAGTGCTGAGGGAAAAAGCAGGTGCGGAGATGCATGATTCGTCGCCGTGATTGATTCCCCCAATCCTTCGGGGGCGGCCTTAAACGCAGCTTTACCAGAATCGCCGTAAAATCGGGATAACGCAAAAACGACTGTGGAGGGTTTCCCGGTGACACCCAGATACTTCATCATGCGTCTGCTGTTTATTTCGATGACTGCCGCGCTGCTGACGGCGGGCGCGGTTTCCGCCCAGAGCTATCCGGTGCGGATAGCGACCTACGTTAACGACTACGCCGGCGTGTTAAGCGACGATACCACCGCCGAACTCAACCGCCTGCTGGCCGGGGCCGACGCAAACGGCGTCGAAATGGCGGTTGTGACCATCCGGCGGATTGCCGATTACAACACCGGCGACACCACCATCGAATCGTTCGCCACCAGGCTGTTTAACACCTGGGGACTGGGCGATGCGGCCACCAACCGGGGTGTGCTGCTGCTGGTGGCATTGGACGACCGCAAAGTGCGCCTGGAACTGGGGCGCGGCTGGGACCGGGCTTACGACGCGACCGCCAAAGTGGTGATTGACGAATACATCCTGCCGCCCTTCCGCCAGGGCGATTATGAACGCGGCATCCGGCAGGGCGCGCAGGAAGCGGTCAAAGTGCTGACGGGGCCGGTGCCGGAAGTGTCGCCGTTTTCTAACCCCGATCTGCTCAGAGTGCTGGCCGGGGGCGGTCTGGTCGGCGTGGGCGTGGTTGGCGTGGGGCTGTGGCTGTACATGCGTTCGCGCTGCCCGCAGTGCGGCCAACACACGCTCCAGCGCAGTTCGGTGGTGCTGGTCGCGCCGACTTATCATTCGACCGGCGAAAAAGAAATCACCCTGCACTGCTCAAGCTGCGGCTTCCATGATGTACGCCTGGTCACAATGGCAGTGCTGACTGACTCCAGCAGCGACTCCGGCAGCGGCAGCAGCGGCGGGTCGGACGGCGGCGGCAGTTCCGACGGCGGCGGGGCCAGCGGGAGCTGGTAAAACGCGCCGGTTGAAGGCCGTCCATGCGTATTTTACGCTTCGACCCCATCCCCTATCCCATCTGGCGGCGGCGAATGCCCGGCTGGCTGCGAACAGCCAGCCGCCCGCTGCTGCGGCGCTGGCTGCCGGTGGATGCCGACGAACGCGCGCCGGACACGCCCGAAGCCACGACCGCTTATCTGCGGCGCTGGGGGCTGGCGGGGGAAAATTCGCCGCCGGACGAAAAATGGCTGACGCCTAAAAGCGTGCCGGATGCCGAACCGCGCCCCGCGCCGGATGGCCCGGTGCGCCTGCCCGCCCAGTGGGAGCCGGTCGAGGCGGTTATCTTGACGTGGCCGGTGCTGTACCCGGCGCTGTGGGACGGCCACGCGCAGATGGTGAGCGCCCTCGCGCCGGTGGCAAAGGTGCTGATAAGCATCCCCGCGCCGGGATGGGCGGGCGCAATCAGCCGCTTTTTGTCCGCGACGATGCGCTTAACGCCGGGTATCCGGTTTCTGCACCTGCCGACCGACGACATCTGGGTGCGGGACTACGGGCCAATCGTCGGGTACGGCGCGGACGGCGGGCGCGTGTGCGTCAAGCCGGTGTTCGACCCGCTGCCAAGCTATCCGCAGGCGCGCGATAACCAGATGGCGCGGCGCTGGGCGGCCTTCGCAGATATACCCGTTCGCGCGCTGGATTTGCATCTTGAAGGCGGCAACATCTGGACGGACGGCGCGGGGACACTGATCGTCTCGGAACAGATCTTTTACAGCAACCCCTACCTGTCACGGGCGGATGTTGAGGCGAAACTGCGCGCAGTTTTCAACTTCCGCAAGCTAATCGTTACGCCGCGCCTGAAGCGCGAAGAAACCGGCCACGTGGATCTGGTGGTCAAGCTGGCGGACGCGCAAACGGTGCTGGTCGGCGCGCGGGGCGTTTTTTACAACGGCGGCCAACTACGCGCCGCCGCCGATCTGTTCCGCCGGGAAAGCAGCGCCGCCGGTTTGCCCTACCGCGTTCTCGAACTGCCCGCGCCGCCGCCGTACCTCAACTGGGGCGTGTATCCGATCTGGCGCAGCTACACCAATGCGCTGACGGTCAATGGGCGCGTGCTGGTTCCAGTGTTCGGCATCCCGGACGACGCGCGCGCGCTGGCGATCTACCGCGAAGCCATGCCCGGATACGAAATCGTTCCCATCAACTGCCGCGCCAGCGTCAACGGCGGCGGCGCGGTACACTGCCTGACGCGGGACATCCCGCCAGCCGCCAGATCAGAACTTTTTGCTAACGCCCCAGCGTGACCACCGCCACCGGCAGCCGGT
>JAPKMO010000136.1 GCA_026645945.1 Anaerolineae bacterium | reverse complement strand
GGCCTTGCGCCCCTACGAACCACCATAACCCTTTATGGCTCCGAACCTGGCATGATATGCAATTGCCCTGCCCGGTGTTTGCGCTGTCTTGACTCCGCTTCGCCGCCTGTGATATAGTGCAACAATCATCTGGAAAGGATTAACCATGATGAGTGTTTTCACCATCCAGCCGGGTATCGAGGTGGCCCGCTCTTCTCTTGTTCAGCGGTAATTAGCCGCGCCCCCCCACTGTTTCGTCTTCCAATCTCTGGTACAATTTCATCTCTTAACTACCAAGAACGCCAGACGGCTGCCCTGGTCATATGCCGGCTGCCAGCCGCTAACAGCCATAAAGAAGATGTGAAACCATGACAACAACCGACAAATACAACCCGCAAGACATCGAGCCAAAATGGCAGCAGCGTTGGGAAGCCGACAGGCTGTACCGCGCGGTGGTGGATTGGAGCAAACCCAAACACTACGCGCTGACCATGCTGCCTTACCCCAGCGGCGATCTGCACATCGGCCACTGGTTCGCCATGACTCCCAGCGACGCCCGCGCCCGCTACAAACGGATGCGCGGTTTTAACGTCCTGTTCCCGATGGGTTTCGACGCCTTCGGCCTGCCTGCCGAAAACGCCGCCATCCAGCGCAACATTCACCCTAAAAAATGGACATATGCCAATATCGAAAACATGCGCCGCCAGCTCCGCAGCATGGGCGCAATGTTCGATTGGGAGCGCGAGGCCGTGAGCTGCGACCCCAGCTACTATAAGTGGACGGAGTGGTTCTTCAAACAGTTCTTCGAGAACGACCTGGCCTATCGCGGCGAGGCGCTGGTCAACTGGTCGCCGACGCTGCAAACCGTGCTGGCGAACGAGCAGGTGATTGATGGCAAGGACGAGCGCACCGGCCAGCCGGTCATCCAGAAGATGATGACCCAGTGGTTCTTCCGCTACACCCGGTATGCCGAAGAAATGCTGGATTTCAGCCGGATTGACTGGCCGGAGCCGATCAAAACCATGCAGACCAACTGGATCGGCAAAAGCGAAGGCGCGCGCGTCGTTTTCCACGTCGCTGCCCCTCTCCCTGAGGGAGAGGGGACAGGGGTGAGGGCAGGCGACCCGATTGAGGTTTTTACCACCCGCCCGGATACGCTGTGGGGCGCGACCTTCATGGTGCTGGCTCCTGAACACCCGCTGGTGGAAAAAATCACCACGCCGGAGCAGCGCGCTGCTGTCGAAGCCTATGTCGAGCAGGCCGCCCGCGCCACCGAAATCGAACGCACGGCGGAAGACCGGGAAAAAACCGGCGTGTTTACCGGCGCATATGCCATCAACCCGGTTAACGATGAGCGCATCCCGATCTGGACTGCCGATTACGTGATGATTAGCTACGGCAGCGGTGCGATCATGGCCGTGCCGGCCCACGACGAGCGCGACTTTGAGTTTGCCCGCAAGTTCGGGCTGAAGGTGCGCGTCGTCATCCAGCCGGAAGGTATGGCACTGGACGGTGATACCATGACCGAAGCCTGGCCGCACGAAGGGCTGATGGTCAACAGCGGGCCGTTTGACGGCACGCCCGCCACCCGCGAAAAAGGCCGCAAAAACCCGGCCATCAACGCCGTAATAGACTGGCTGGAGGCGCGCGGCATCGGTAAAGAAGCCATCAACTACCGCCTGCGCGACTGGTTGATTTCGCGCCAGCGGTACTGGGGCGCGCCAATTCCGGTCATTCACCGCCAGGACGGCACGATGGAGGCTGTGCCGGACGATCAACTGCCGGTGCTGCTGCCGGATGATGTTGAGTTCCTGCCCACCGGGCAGAGTCCGCTGCTGTTCCACCAGGGTTTTCTGAACACGGTGGACTCGGAAGGCCGGCCCGCCCGCCGCGAAACCGACACGATGGATACGTTTATGTGTTCGTCCTGGTACTGGTATCGCTACCTGAGTCCCCACTATGAGGCCGGCCCGTTCGACCCGGAGGAAGCCGCCTACTGGCTGCCGGTGGATACCTATACCGGCGGCGCGGAACACGCCACCATGCACCTGCTGTACGCCCGCTGGTTCGCCAAAGCCATGCGCGACCTGGGCATGTTCGAAGAAACGCAGCGTATCATGCGCGCGCATGGCCGCGACCCCGAACTGCTGGCCTGGGGCGAGCCGATGCTGCAGCTGCGTAACCAGGGGCAGGTGTTGGGTGAGGAGCGCGACGGGCATTTCATCCTGGCGACCGGCACGTGGCAGGCCGCCAAACTGTTCGCCGACCGGGTGGAGGTGATTGACCCCAAAGATGCCCCGGCATCGTTCGACGGCGTGATGGGCGAAATCGTTAAACGTACCGAAAATATCCTGACGGTGGACATAGGCGGCGGCGACTTCCGCACCGTCGAGGTGCTGCCGGATGCGTTTATCACTATCCCCAACATTGACGGCCCGTGCCGCATCGAGCAGCTCAGGCATCACCTGGATATTCAGCGTATGTCCAAAAGCAAGGGCAACGTCGTCAACCCGGATGAATGGGTGGCTCGGCACGGCGCGGACACGGTGCGCGCCTACCTGATGTTCGGCTTCGACTGGCAGAAGGGCGGCCCCTGGGACAGCAAGGGTATTCAGGGCGTGGTGCGCTGGATTAACGACGTGTGGGACATCGTGACCGGCATCGAACCGCCTGCCGCCGGCGACCTGGAGGCCGAACGCACCCTGGAGCGCCGCGTCCACCAGACCATCAAAAAAGTGACCGACGCGCTGGAGAACTTCAGCTTTAATACCGGCGTGGCCGGGCTGATGGCGCTGCGGAACGAGCTGAAAGCCGCCGCCCGCGCGGGCAATGTGGGCGCGGATGCCTGGCGCGAGGCCGTTCGTTCCATGCTGCTGCTGATGGCCCCCTTCACGCCGCACATCGCCGAAGAACTGTGGGCGCGCCAGGGACACCCCTACAGCGTCCACATGCAGGGCTGGCCGGCCTACGACGCCGACAAGGCCGCCGAAGACCTGGTGACGCTGGTGGTGCAGGTAAACGGCAAGGTGCGCGACCGCCTGCAAGTCCCGGCGGGCATCACCGCCGAGGAGGCCGAACGCCTGGCGCTGGACAGCGACGGCGTGAAAAAGCTGCTGGACGGCGGCCAGCCCCGCCGCGTGATTTTCGTTGAAGCGCGCGGCGGCCAGGAGCCAAAAATTAACGTGGTGGTGTAGGAGAAAAAGCGCAGCTGGATAAACCCATTAGACTGTGCCTGATCTTGAGTGGACAGCGGGCTTAAGGACAGACAGTGGGCTTAAGGACAGACAGTGGGCTTAAGGACAGACAGTGGGCTTAAGCCCACTGCCCCATTAAGCCTTAAACCGCGCCCGTTCCGGGTCGCCGTACCAAACTGGAACAACCTTTAAGCCCACTGTCCCATTAAGCCTTAAACCGCGCCCGTTCCGGGGGCGGGTTTTAACCGGGCATATTCTTCAGTGTGCCGTTTGATATTGGCGCGGTAGTGGTCTGCGGCCATGATGGCCTCGTAGGCGCTCCAGAACACCCGGTCTTCCCCCAGATGTTGAATCACCCCGGCGCGTTCCAGGTACGAGCGCACCGGGTCGGTCAGCCCGCTGAGGTAAACGCGCCGGCCTTCTTTTTCAAGCCGCTCGATGAGATTTTCGACGGCGCTGATGCCCGTTGTATCCAGCAGGGGGACGGTACGCAGGCTTAAAATGATGTCCTGGTTGCCGTTCAGGTTTTCCAGCGCGGCATTGAACGTACTCGCCGTGCCAAAAAACAACGGCCCCATAATATAAACCACCATGATCCGGTTGGCATCGTACTGCATTTCATAACCGTCGGCGCGCATCTTTTCGACCGAAACCGGCGCTAAGGTCACTTTGATGCGGCTGATCTGAAATACGAAGATCATCGCAGAAAGGCCGATCCCTAAAATAATGGCCTGCGTCAAATCGAGCGCGACGGTCGCAATCAGCGTGCTGACGAAAGCGAACATCGCGCTTTTAAAGCGGCGGCGGAAAATCTCGCGGATTTCGCCCCATTCGTTCATGCGCCAGGCCGTTACGGCCAGCACGCCCGCCAGCGCCGCCAGCGGCACATGTGCAATCACCGGCGCGAGTACCAGGGCGGCCAGTAACAAAGCGGCTGAATGAACCAGGCTCATGACGCGCGTTTTGCCGCCGCTTTTAATGGCGACACTCGTGCGGGCAATGGCAGCGGTTGCCGGGACGCCGCCGAAAAAGGGAATGATGATATTGCCCAACCCCTGGGCGATTAACTCCTGGCCGGAAACCATTTTTGTGCCGGTCATGCGGCCTGCCACCGTGCCGCACAACAGGCTTTCGATTGACCCCAACGCCGCAATAGACAGGGCCGGCATGATTAAATCGCCGATATGCTGCCAGGGAATATGCGTCGGCAGCAAACGCTGATCGAGCAGAATCGTCTGTGGGACAGCGCCGATAACCGGAACGTCCAGATGCAGCAGCAGCGCGGCGGCAGTCGCCACGATAAGTCCCAGCAGCGACCCCGGAAAACGGGCATTCAGGCGTTTGGGCCAGAAGATCATCAGCAGGATGACCAGGGCGCTCAAACCGACGGCGGCGATATTCGGGGTATAGTCGAAGCGGAAATAGTGTGTCAGTTTGACCAGCGCGTTTTCGGCGGCTTCGGTTCTCACCCCCAGCAGGTTATCAATCTGCCCGATGAAGATGATGACGGCGATGCCGCTGGTGAAGCCGGCGATCACCGCCGAGGGGATAAAGTTGACAATCTGCCCCAGGTTAAAGACGCCCATCAGCAGAATAAGCCCGCCGGCGATGACCCCGGCAGTCCACACGCCCTCGATTCCATAGCGGCTTGCCAGCACGATCAAAACCGCCGACATCGCGCCCGTCGGGCCGGAAATCTGGTAGCCGGCCCCGCCCAGCCCGCCGATGATAAACCCGGCCAGGATGGCCGTTACCAGGCCGGCGGCGGCGGTCACGCCGGAAGCCACGCCGAACGCCAGCGCCAGAGGCAGCGCGACAGCGGCGACGGTAATGCCGGCCAGCAGGTCGCGCTGGAAAATCTGGCCGTTATAGCCTCGAAATTCATCGCGCCAGATTTCAAGAAGATTGGGCAGGGAACGCAGGATGTGCATTGTTTATTTAATCCTCCAGCCAAAAACCACTTCAACCGATGCCTGATAACACAATACGAACAGCCGTATTCATGCAAAACAAAAGCTCACTTCGCCTGTGCTGGACAGTAAAATGAGCCTTTCGCAATCGGCCTGCGAGGTAAGCTGACGGGTTCGGGCTGAAAGGATACCCTAGTCGCGTAAGCGGCCTTCACCCCCAAAGTGGTTCCCCCGTGCTCCGGTTATGGAGCTTCGGCCTGTATTCGTCTGTATTGATGAAGATTAATTTAGAGTTTATCCGTAAACCCACCAGACAGTAGGCTTAAGCCCACTGTTCTGCTATCAGATCAATCGGTTTATGGATAGGTTCTTATCTGGGTGAACGTTTTTCAGTGTAATGGTGGAATGGGGAAGCGTCAAGGGGTCAGCTTTTTAAACTGTTTTGCCGGCAGCGGATGTGCGCCCGTTTGCGGCGGCTCGCCCGCGCTGCGGCAGCCTTCGATACGGGATATTGGCCTTTATGAGCTGTTTTGACCCTTTATAATCTAAACAGCGGCATTTATACTATTCATCAAATTCTCACCTGAAAGCCGTAAGATAGGTGGGGTTGGGTAAAACATCCAGGGTATCAGGATTGCCAATTAAGCTGAGAATGCTACAATAGACCTTAATGGAAAATTCTATCGCCCGTGTTTACCCCATACCACCCACTCTCACCGCAGGTAGTTCTTTTAACTCCGGCTGGCGCAGGGGGTATCGTGCCGGATCGGCAGTGTTTTCCCGAAGAGGCTGATGGTGCGTGATACGACCGAAACCCGCGCAATAAAACTGGTGGATCTGCCGCTGGTCAAACGCCTGAGCGAAAACGGCGCCGTCCTGGACAGCGAGCTGTGTTTTACGCAGAACGCCGGGTCGCCGTATCACGGCGGCATCATCTTCAACCTGCTGCTGCCCTATCGCGGCGTGCATACGCTCATCACCCGTTCCGGCAAGCAGCAGGTGGTCGGGCAGTTCCGGTTAAAGCCGGAGGGACACTGCGCGCACGTGGCTTACATCGCCCCCGCGCCGGAGTCGGAGGACGAGGATGACCATACCTGGCTGCACATCCTGGATGCGATGGCGGTGGAGGCCGGCAAACGCGGCGCGCACCTGCTGGCCGCCGAAGTAGATGAGGATCTGCCGCTGTTCAGGACGATTCGGACGGCCAGTTATTCGATTTATGCCCGCCAGGAAATCTGGCAGTACGTACCCGGCGCGGCCTTCCTGCCGCAGCCAGCGGAACTGTTGAGAGCGACCGACGCCGACCTGCCGGAAATCCAGATGCTGCACAGCAACATCGTGCCACGCCTGGTTCAGCAAATCCCGGATTTACCCGGCGACGGACACGGGTTGATCTACCGTAAAAACGACCGGATTGAAGGGTATATCGCGGTGGCGGAGGGTAAATCGGGCGTTTACCTGATGCCCCACCTGCACCCGGACATCTTTAACGAAGCGCCGGCGATCATTGCGGCAGCCGTTGCCCGCACAGGGCGCGACAAACTGCCGGTGTACGTGCGCGTGCGCCGCTACCAGGATTGGCTGGACAGCGTGCTGCTCGACCTGGGCTTTGAACAACGCGCGCGGCAGGCCGTGATGATTAAACATATTACTGCTGGTGTACGCGCGACGGCTTTCGCGCCGCTGCACCACACACTGGAGGCTGTGACACCCAGCCCGGTCAAGCCGCCTACCAGCGGCATTATCGACTCGTAACCGGCATAGATGAGGAGTTTTTTATCGTCTTTATGGAACGACGTATAACCGACAATATCCTCGAACTCAAACGAGTTTTACCGGCTCGCTTGAGCAAGGCCCTGGACACCATCGGCAATACAGACGACCTGTTGGAGATCGTGCTTGATCTGGGGCGCGTCCCCACTGCCCGCTTTTTTGAGCGTGAAATTCAGTTGATAGAGGAGGAGATCACGCGCGCCGACATTGATACGGTCGTCGCCAACATCGGCGCGTTTGATGCCGATAACCGCGCTGGGTTGGAGCGCACGCTGCACCGCATTTCGGCCATCCGCAACCGGCGCGGCGATGTCGTCGGGCTGACCTGCCGCGTGGGGCGCGCGGTGTACGGCACGATTGAAATCCTTCAGGACTTGATCGAAACCGGCCAGAGCATCCTGATGATGGGGCCGCCCGGCGTGGGCAAAACCACCATGCTGCGCGAAGCCGCCCGTGTGCTGGCCGACAGCCGCCGTGTCGTCATCGTGGACACCTCCAACGAGATCGGCGGCGACGGCGACGTGCCGCATCCCGCCGTCGGCCGGGCGCGCCGGATGCAGGTTTCCCGCCCCGACCGCCAGCATGAAGTGATGATCGAAGCGGTCGAGAACCACAACCCCGAAGTGATTGTCATTGACGAAATCGGGCGCGAGCTCGAAGCGATGGCCGCGCGCACGATTGCCGAGCGCGGCGTGCAGTTGATCGGCACGGCGCACGGCAATTCGCTGGAAAACCTGCTGCTCAACCCCACCCTGTCCGATCTGGTCGGCGGTATCGAGTCGGTCACGCTTTCCGATGAAGAAGCCCGCCGCCGCGGGACGCAAAAAACGGTGCTGGAGCGCCGCTCGCCGCCCACTTTCGACGTTTTGATCGAAATCCAGACCCGCGACCGGCTGGTGGTTCATGAGGACGTGGCCGCTTCGGTGGACGCCATGCTGCGGGGCCGCCCGCTGCCGGTGGAAATCCGCACCCGCAACGCGGCGGGCGAAATCGAGATCGAAACCGGCCAGCCGGAGCTAAAAGCCCTGGCCGACCGCACCGGCGGTCGCAACGGCACGTCCAGCCGGCGGGGCGGCAAACCCACCGATACAATGGTCATGCCGGTTCAGGAGGCCGGCAACGGCGGCGCGCGCGGCGAACCGCTGCGGCTGTATGCCTACGGCGTGGCGCGCAACCGCTTGCAGCAGTCGGCGCGGCGGCTGCGCGTCCCGGTTAACTTGGTAGACGATTTCGGCCAGGCGGACGCGATTGTGACGCTGAAAAACTACTACCGCCGCCGCCCACGTTTGATCGTGGATGCCGAGCGGCGCGGGATGCCGATTTACGTGCTGCGCGCCAATACCATCTCGCAGATGGAATCCTTCCTGATGGATGTGTTCCAACTGGACGCCGACTACCGCGACCCGGCCAGCCAGGCGATTGAAGAAGCGCGGGTGGCGATTGCCCGCGTCCGCGCCGGGGCGCACTACGTTGATCTTTCGCCCCAGGCCCCCCATATCCGCCGTTTGCAGCACGAACTGGCGCGGGAGGCCGACCTGGGATCGCAGAGCTACGGCGAAGAACCGGCGCGGCACGTCCGCATCATCCACGCGGACTATCTGTAGACGAAATTTTGGGGCGGGCGGCAGTTCGCCCCGAACTGTTTTTAAGCGCAGCTGCGCCGCCCCTTCCAGCTCACCGCACGGTGAAGGTGCAGGTGCCGCTTTCGCTAACCGTCGTGGTGCCTGGCCCGAAAAAGTCGTAACCGTCGGTGATGCGGCTGCGCCAGGTGACGCTGTAGGTGATGGTATACTGGCCGGGCTGGAGCGGGCCATAAGGCACGAACCAGTAAACCCAGTAGTTGCCGTCGGCCTGCTGGCGCACCCGGCTGATATGAGAGCGCCAGTTTTGCAGCGGCACGCCATTCACCCGCACGTCGTAGAGCGCGTTATCCACATGCTGCTGGATATACTCGCGCTCGCTGGCGAACCAGCTCCAGAAAATGTCAATGGTCGCCCCGGTTGTTAAGTTGGTCGGCGCGGGATTGCCGAACAGCGGGTTATCGCAGTAGGCCAGCACGTCTATACCCTGCTGCGGGCCGCTGCTGCCCTCGCTGCCGGTTCCGGGCGTCAGCGCCAGCGGCGTAAAGGTGGGCGTGACGACCGCCGCCGTACCTGCCAGAGCGGTCGCGGCAGCCGGCCCCGGTGTGGGGAAGGGCGTTGAGGTGGGAATACCCGTGCCGTCGGCCAGCGCCGTCGCCGTCTGCTGGATGGAATCCACATCAATCACCGGCAGGGCAAAGGTGAGCGTTTCGGTCGTTTCCGGCGTGGGCGTCTCCTGGCCGGGCAGCGTGGGCGTGGAGGCGGCGCGCGGCGGCGTGGGTGTGATCGTGCCGCCGCCCAATACGGCGGTTGGCAGCGGCGTACCCAGCGCCAGGGCAGTCAGGTCAGGCGATGGTGTGGCAGTCGGGAAAAGCGTCGGCGCGGGGTTCACCCGCACCAAGCTGGTCGCAATCCAGCCCTCCGCCCCATCATCCATTTTGATGTTCAGCCACTTGCCGTCTTCGTTCTGGCCCAGCACTTCGACGCCGGTGCCGGGGACGAGCGCGCGAATGGCGCTGAAGTTGACGCCCGGCCCCTGCCGCACGTTGACCGTTTGCAGGGACGCGACGATGCCCGTGACGGGCGGCGTGGGCGACGGCGTGAACGTGTTCGACGGTGTGGGCGTGATTGGCGTGGGCGACGGCGTGTAGGTGTTGGTCGGCAGCGGCGTCCGCGAAGGGACGGGCGTGGCCGTAAAGCGCGGTGTCATGCTGACGATGGGCGCGAGCGTGGCGGTCGGTAGGCTGGCCGCTTCGCCGCCGGTATCGCCGCCGCAGGCCGCCAGCGCCAGCAGCGCGAGCGGTAACAATCGCTGCAAAATCTTCACAGGTTCACTCTCAAACATCAATCCATTCCGAATCCAGATTAGCAGCGAATCGCCCGCAGCGCAAAAACACATTCGTTCCACAGCCCTGCCGCGCCCGCCGAGATTATGCCTTGACCCCGCCGCGCAACCGTGCTACGATAATGGTCAATATGTGCCTGTAGCTCAGTGGATAGAGCATTTGCCTACGGAGCAAAGGGCCGGGGGTTCGAATCCCTCCAGGCACGCCAGAAGATCATCCAGCGCCCCACACGGGGCGTTTTGGATTCGTCTGTGTCAGGACAACTTGAGGGCAGAGGTTTAGCACAAGTCGGCTGGCTTGGCCGCACAAGCAAGCTGAACGCGCAAAGCCGCACCGTTAGACGGCTGCCGATATGAAAGCAGAACGCCCCTCGTCGCAGGGGCGTTTTTTATTAAAACTCATTAACGACTGTCCCATGTTGACCTACAGGTCGTTTTCAGGGTTATAATGTTGCTTGCGTGTCTGACAACAAATTAAGGGGGATACAAACCTTACTTAGTGCCTTCATCGATTTTATCGTAATTTCTGTAAATCACCCACCAGCCAATTCCCAAAACAAGTATGGAAGCTAGACACATTGGTAAAAAATATGGATCATTGTTATAATTAGCGTGTATCAAAGTGATTATCAAACCGACAGAGAAAATAAAGGCAAAAAAATATGCGTATACCTTTATTAATCATTTCTTACCTTTATTGTAATACTTATAAATAGTCCACCAAGTACCTGTTAGGGCAAAAATAGCCACTAATGATAATAAATCTAGATTTCTATTTTTGTTTATACCGTCAAGAATTTGAATAATAAGCATTATGGAAATGATAAAGGCAAAAAATACGAGTATACCTTTATTAATCATTTCAGATATTCCTCCTCATTTACAACTAATTATACCATCAATATAAGGTGAATACGAATGCTTCGGCAGAATCCCAGCAACCCTTGTGAATTACAGCAGTGTAGTGACCCCAAAAAGTTGGACACGAAAGTGCCTGTGCTTATTTTAGCACTGGTTCTGGCTGCCGCATCAACCAGTTTGCCTCAAATTCGGCAGGCGTGAGATAGTCCAACGCCGAGTGAATGCGCTTGCGGGTGTACACGTCCTCCAGAAAGTGCCCGATCCGCTGGTAAGCATCGTGAAAGTCGGCGTACTCGCTCAGATCAACCTCCTCCTCTTTAGTCGTGCGCATGAGACGTTCCGCATAGCCG
>JAPKMO010000135.1 GCA_026645945.1 Anaerolineae bacterium | reverse complement strand
CACCAGGCTGTCGTTGGGGTTAAAATAAGCGTTCTGGAGGTCGCGCAGGTCGCCGGCGTACAAAATAGACAGGCGCGGGTCGTTGTCCACGTCCGGCAGGGCCAGCCGGGCGCGGGCGTTAAATTCGCTTCGGGTGCGCGGCACAACCCGGATTTGCCCGTAGTTGTCCCGAATCTGCAATAAAATCAGATTGGAATTAAGTTCAAGCGCCATCTGCTGCATGGCAGCCGCATCGTAAACCAGTCCCCGCTCCACCCACAGGTACAGGTTCGGCGCGGCGGCAGCCAGTTCGGCGGTGATCTGCGCCGGGCTGTCTTGCCCGGCTTTACTCACCCAGAAGGTTTCGGTATCGCCGGGCTGATACAGCGGCGGCGGCGGCGGGACGGGCATTTCGCCGCTGAAACCTGAAAGCTGCCGCGCCAGCGCCAGCGGGTCGCGGTCGGCAGGTTCCTGGGTGTAGGCAGGCGCAGTCGGCAGCATCAGCAGGGCAAGCAGAAACAGATAAACCCATCGAGCGGATTTGGTTCTCATCAAGCCATTCTTTCACACCCGGTCGGTTGCCCGGTTTAAGGACCCTCTCTTTTCATTAAGTGTACTCAAACGCTGGTTTTATATTGGTATTTTCTCACCCGGCCTTAATGGATAAATGCGCCGATTCTGACAATCCGAGCATTTTATCGGCCTGCACAGTTGCTCTATTTTGCCCAATTTGAATCTGTACAGCCTTTTTCACGAGACTTTTGAATAAGTTAAGTGTTCTTTAAAGTACCCATCATTTGTTCATGGTAGCTTAAATGAAGCTGTTTGTATCGAAATCCTGGAGGCGGCTGTAGTGGAAGAAACCCTCAAATTTGTTCTCGTTGTAGTGGTCAGCTATCTGCTCGGCTCAACACCAACCGCTTATCTGATCGCCCGGCATAAGGGCGTCAATATTTTTGAAGTCGGCAGCGGCAATATGGGCGCGACCAATGTCATCCGAGCGATGGGCTTCTGGTGGGGTATCGCCGTCTGGATGTTCGACAGTTTAAAGGGTATCGTGGCAATCGTCCTTTCCAACCTGATCGTGCCTGACCACGCCGCCGCTGTGACGGCCATTTCCGCCACTGCCGCAGTGGTCGGCCACAACTGGTCGCTGTTCGCTTCATTAGTCACCGGCACGCTGCGGGGCGGCAAGGGTGCGGCCATCTGGTTTGGCACAATGCTGGTGATGGCCCCGATTCAGGTGGTGGTGGGCATGTCGGTGCTGGGCGGCTTCATCATTGCGCTGACGCGCTATGTGTCGCTGGCAGTGCTGGCGATGTTCGGCCTGTCTACGCTCTGGATGCTGGTGCTGATCGGCCAGCGGCAGCTCCCGACCGAATATACCGTTTACGCGCTGCTGGTCACGGCCATGATGCTGTACCGCTTCCGCGAAAACATCCAGCGTTTGCTGGCCGGCACCGAACGCCGCCTGGGCGAGCGTGTTTGACGGTTTAAAAACCAAAGGGACACGGTTTACCGTGTCCCCTGGGGGCGAACACCCGCGCGTTCGCCCAACAATGAGGTGGCGCAAAACCAATCACCGCTACTGCAACAGCACGCGGGCGTTCTCAGCATTCCAGTACATATTCACTTCCTGACCATCCTCAAAATAGGTATCCGACCGCAGACCGAAGTTCTGCACGCGCGCGACCACCTCCTGGTCGCCAGGGATATGTAAAACATAGCGCGTATCCGTGCCGATATAAACTGCCTGCCGCACTCGACCCCGAATCAGATTCATATTCGGCACGCGCATCAACGACTGCTGGTATTCTTCGGCGGTTTCGGTAGAACCTTCTTCGTATTCTACCAGACCCTTGACTGGAAAGAGATTAATTTTTTCCGGTCGCAGCGCCACTGTGACTTTTTGCCCAGAGGTAAGCGCCTGGCCGCCGGTAACGGCTTTGATGAAGGTCGTTTCGTTCAGCTTCACGGCGGCATATTCGCCGTTCGCTTCGGCGACTTCGGCCTGCATGAAGTTGGTTTCGCCGATGAAGTCGGCCACGAACTTGCTGGTCGGCGATTCGTAGATGTCTTCCGGCGTGCCGACCTGAAGCACCTTGCCCTGATCCATAACGGCGATGCGGTCGGCCATCGTCATGGCTTCTTCCTGGTCGTGGGTGACAAAGATGAAGGTGATGCCCAGGCTTTTTTGCATGGCCTTTAGTTCGTACTGCATGGCCTGGCGCAGTTTTAAGTCCAGCGCCCCCAACGGCTCGTCCAGCAGCAGCACCGCCGGCTGTTTGACCAGCGCCCGCGCCAGCGCCACGCGCTGCTGCTGCCCGCCGGAAAGCTGCCGGGGTTTGCGCGCACCGATGTCCGGCAGCCGCACCAGATGCAGCGCCTCCTCCGCCCGCCGTTCGGCTTCGATGCGCGGCACGCCCTCCATCTCCAGCCCGAACATCACGTTTTTCTGCACCGTCATATGCGGGAACAGCGCGTAATCCTGGAACACAGTATTCACCGGGCGGTGAAAAGGCGGCACGTTCTGAACCGCCCGCCCCCGGATGAGGATTTCGCCGGAGCTGGTATCCTCAAAGCCGGCGATCATCCGCAGGGTAGTCGTTTTGCCGCAGCCGCTCGGCCCCAGCAGGGCAAAAAATTCACCCTCATAAATTTGCAGCGAGACATGATCCACCGCCCGCACCAGCCCATCTTTGCCCCGCGCGGGAAACTCTTTGGTTACATTCCGAAGTTCAACATCAATTGCGGCCATCGCACCTTATCCACTCTGCGCGGTTTACCAACCGCCTCGACCGATCAGCCCGCCTGGAGCGCGAGTTTGATTTCCGTCCAGAGGTCGTTGAAAAGCTGCTCGGTGTCCACATCCTGCCGCAGCAGGAAATACAGGTTATCAAGAATCTCCTCCGGCGGATAGATGCCGGGGTTTTCCAGCATGATCGGGTCAATCAACCCGGCTTCGATGGCGACCTGGTTGGGCGATGGATAAGCCGTGAAGTTGGCGATTTCCGCGCCCACCTGCGGGTGCAGGATGTAATCAATGAACACCTGCGCCAGATCGGGGTTTTGCGCGCCGGTGGGGATAGCGATAAAACCCGACGAAATGCCGGAGCCTTCCTGCGGAAGGACATAGGCGAAGTCCTCACACTGGCAGTCCAGGCCAATCTGGAAAATATCGCCGTTGTATTCGATGACCATATCCACGTCGCCCTTCGCCAGCCATTCCTGGCCGTCGTCGGCAGCGATAATCACCACGTTGTCGCTGTGATCCAGCAGGTATTGTTTGGCGGTTTCGAGCTGCGCCGGATCGCTGGAGTTGGGGCTGCTGCCGGTTATGACCAGCGCGATGCTTATCATGATGCGAGCGTCTTCCATCCAGGCCACCGGGCCGTCATGCTCAAAGAACTGCCGCCAACTGCTCACCGGCCCCTGGACAGCGTTGACGTTGTAGCCGATGCCAAAAGTACCCCATAGATACGGCACGGCATATTCGCTTTCGGGGTCGAAGGGCGCGGCGCGCAGTTCCGGTATCAGGTTGTCCAGGTTCGGCATTCTGGCATGGTCAAGCGGCAGCAGCAGCCCTTCCTCGATCATCGTCGGCACGGCGTAATCGCTGGGAATCACGATGTCATAGCCGGGATTGCCCTGGCGCAGGCGCGTGAGCATGGACTCGTCGCTGTCGAAATAATCCAGCGTTACGGAAGCGCCGCACAGCTTTTCAAAGTCCGGGATGGTGGTTTCCCCGATGTAGGTCGCCCAGTTAAAGATGTTGAGCGTTTTGTTCTCCATCGCCTGGACGCTTTCCGGGCAAACCCAGGGTTCGATGGTTGAAGCGGCATCCTGGGCCTGGGCGACGGCTATCCCCAGCGCGGCCAGCAGCAGACAGGCAAAGGCGGTGAACTTACGCATGGTCAATCCATCTCCTGAATGGGGTGGGGAAACTTCCCCACCCGATGAACGAAAGTTGGGCGCGGCGCGCCCGGTTATCGCGCGACGAAAATCTTCAGCTCGTCCCAGGCGTCGTTGTAGTACTGCTGCACTTCGGGCATGTCGGCGAAAGCCTTGGTGACGAACAGGCGTTCAAAAACATCGGCGGTCGGGTAGATGATCGGGCTTTCCAGCAGGTAATCATCAATTAACCCGGCGTCAATCGAAACCTGATTGGGCGTGGCGTAGGCGATGTAGTTGCTGATGTCCGCGCCGACCTGGGGATGCAGCACGTAGTCTATAAAGGCTTCGGCCAGCCGTTTGTTTTGCGCCCTGGTGGGAATCACCAGGTTGTCAATCCACATATTCGCGCCTTCGTCGGGCAGGATGTAAGCATACTCCGTGCCGCAGTTAGGGTCTTCCTCGCAGGCCAGCGCCACCTGGAAGATGTCGCCGCTGTATTCGATGATCATATCCACCTCGCCGCGCGCCAGCAGTTCCTGGCCGTCATCTACGGCGATCCGCAGCACATTGTTACGCCCTTTTGCGACCAGATAATCGGTCGCTTCCCGTATTTCGTCCGGGTCGGCGCTATTGGGGTTGTAACCAAGCATCAGCAGCCCGATGCCCATCATCACGCGCTGGTCGTCCAGCCAGCCCACCCGCGCCACCGGGTAATCAAACAGTTGATTCCAACTGGTGATTTCGACATCTTCACCCAGGACGGCTGCGACGGCTTTCACGTTATAGCCGATGCCGACCGTCCCCCATTGATATGGCAGCGAATACACGTTGCCGGGGTCAAACTGCTGGTCAAGCAGGTCGGGGCTGACATTTTTTATGTTCGGGATATGGGTTTTATCCAGCGGCTCCAGCAGCCCTTCGGCGATCATCTCGGCGACCGTGTAGCCGCTCGGTACGATCAGATCAAAGCCCGGATTGCCGGCGCGCATCCGCGCCAGCAGTTCTTCGTTGCTGCCGTAAAAATCGGTGGTAACTTTAACGCCGCACGCCGCTTCAAAGTCAGGGACGGTGTTTTCGGCGATATACGTGGCCCAGTTGAGGAAGTTGAGGGTTTTGTTTTCTAAGTTGAGGACATCTTCTGGGCATGTCCAGGGTTCTATCTGTGTCGTTTCCTGCGCCAGAGCCGTTGTCCCAACGACGAATACAACAGCCACCACCAGCAGCAAGAACCATCGTTTCATCCTTAGCCTCCTTAGCCGTTCAAACTAACCGATACCCATTCCTGTTGACCTTAAACCGTCGGGCGTGCCGGGGCCGCCGGACGGAAAAGCCCGTTTCCGGTCAGGCCCGCCTGCTGCCGCGGCCCTGCATCCCCAGCGAAATCGCCACCAGCGCCGTCGAAGCCAGCAGCATTAACGTGGAGATGGCATTAATCTCCGGCGGCACGCGCGTTTTTAACATGCCGTAAACGAACAGCGGCAGCGTGGACGTGCCGATGCCGGAGTTAAAAAACGTCACCACAAAATCATCCAGCGACAGGGTGAACGCCAGCAGCCCGCCGGCCAGCACACCCGGCAGGATGAGCGGAAAGGTGATGCGCCAGAAGGTGCGCCACTCGTTCGCGCCCAGGTCGCGGGCGGCTTCTTCCAGGCGCGGGTTCATATCTGCCAGCCGCGCCCGCACCACAATCGTCACGTAAGAGATGCAGAAGGCCACATGGCCGATGATGATCGTGCCGAAGCCGGTGGTGGCGTTAATGCCGGTTTGCATCTCGGCGAAGTCAAAAATCACCTTAAAAAAGATCGCCAGCGAAATCGCCTGGGTGATCTCCGGGATGACTACCGGCAGGTACAGCACCGCGTCCAAAGCCCGCTTGCCGGGAAAACGCCCCCGCACTAGGCTGATCGCCACCATCGTGCCGATGATCGTGGACAGCAGCGTGGAACTGAGGCCGACGATCAGGCTGTTCCGCACCGCGCCCAGCATATTTTCGGTCGTAAAACGCGCCGACTCGGTGCCGGCGGCGATGGCGTTGTTGAAGATGTTTTCGTACCAGCGGGTGGTAAAACCTTGCCAGGTGGAAACCGAACCGCCGTCGTTAAACGAAAAGACGATCAATACGACGATGGGCGCCCACAGGAAAAAGTAAGCAAAAATCGGGTTTATATACAACCCGATTTTGCCGATGCGCCGCACCAGCAGGTCAAGCCGCGCCTGGCGCTCGTTGATTTCAACCGCCGGGCGGGCCGCCGCCCGCGCAGCCAGGGCTTGATTTGCCATCGTCACCTCTCCTTATCGCCGAAACGGATGTACACCAGCAGGGCGATCATCACCATCGCCATGAGTACGACCGACAGCGCCGAGCCGAGCGGCTGGTTGCCCGACCCCCGGAACTGCTGCTGAATGAGGTTGCCGATCATGATGCCGCGCGTCCCGCCCAGCAGGTCAGGCGTGACGAAAGCGCCGATGGTGGGGATGAACACCAGGATAAATCCGGCGATCACGCCCGGCAGCGTCAGCGGCAGCACCACACGCAGGAAGGCGCGGATGTCGTTCGCGCCCAGGTCGTGCGCGGCTTCCACAAACCGGAAATCAAAACGTTCGACCGAGGCGTAAATCGGCAGCACCATAAACGGCAGATAACCGTAAACCAGGCCCAGGATGACCGCCTCCGGCGTATTGAGAAGCTGCGCCGGTTCGCTCAACAGCTGCAAATTCAGCAGCACCGTATTCACGATGCCCTCGCGCCCCAGGATGGTTTGCAGGGCATACGTCCGCACCAGAAAATTTGTCCAGAACGGCAGGATAATCATAAAGAGGGCGAAAGAGCGCATTCGCGGGTCTTTGCGGGTGCTGATGAAAAACGCCAGGGGATAACCGACCAGCAGGCAGATCACCGTCGTGACGAAGGCAACCCACACCGAGTCAATAATAATTGGGCGGAAGACATCCCAGACGCGCTCATAATTCGCCAGCGTAAACGGGAGTTCGCCAGCGCCGCCGCGCCCGCGCGAGAGGAAGCTCACCACGAACACGATGACGACGGGCAGCAGAAAAAACAGAGTCAGCCACAAAATGGCAGGCAGCGCCAGCATAAAGCCGCTTTGTTTCGGGCCGGGCCGCCGCCGGGTAATCGAAGCCATACCCTATCCCCCGGAATGTTTGCCTTGAAAAATCCAACCCTTTTCAAGCGAGAACCCCCGCCTGACCGATCAGAAAGTTCAAATATTCAGTTGACGCACAAAATGGTTTTATTCCACGCCAACAGGGGCCAACCGGGTCGGGTGGATACGCCGCGATCTGGCACGATAGAGGAGAATTATACAAAAGAAGCGCGGGCATTTCAACCTTTAAAACCACGTATATTTCGGCCATCCGCCCCTCTGGACGCGCCCGCGTTTCCGTGCTATAGTGATTTTGATACTCCGAAAACGACGCATAAAAAGTCGTCTGCAAGGTGCTTTATGTCCACAATCCTCATCGTCCTCGCTACAGCTGGCCTGTTGGCAGCTTTCATTCACGACGACACCGCCCCGACGTGACTGCTCGTCCGCACGCTCGGACTCCGCACCTTCCCCCGGCAAAAAACTGAACATTCACCGGCACGTCCGGTGGACATTTCGCCCCACATTTGGGTTTTCTGTGGGGGCGGTTTGCCCCTGCTTAACCACTTTTCGTATACCAGTCTGAAAGGATAAAACGATGGACGCCAACAGTATTCGATACCGGCCCAGACAGAGCGGGGATGCGCGGATTGCCGTCATCCCAAGTGCTGCTCGTTATCTGGACCAGATGGAACGGTGTCACCAACTGGCCTACGGCTACGCGCCGGGCGGGGGTGACGATGAAGACATGACGGCGGAAAAATATGCCCGCCACCTCGACATTTTCCCCGAAGGCCAGTTTATCGCCCTGGATGTCCTGACCGATATGGTCATCGGCGTGACGACCAGTATGCGCGTTAAACTGCCCTCTGACCGGCATTTCCTGGGCAGCTGGGCGCAAGCTACCGGCGGCGGCTGACTGACCACGCACGACCCTGAAGGCGACTGGCTGTACGGCGTGGACAGCGTTGTGCATCCGGCTTATCGCGGAGGGGGCGTGGGTGGCAAGCTGATCGAAGCGCGTTTTGATGTGGTGCGCGCGCTCAACCTGCGCGGCATGGTGGCGGGCAGCCTGATTGCCGACTACCACACAGTCGCAGATCAAATGAGTGCCGAACAGTACGTTCAGGACGTGATAACCGGCAAACGGTTCGACTCCAACCTGAGCAAACAGCTTCGTAAAGGTTTCCAGGTGCGCGGCCTGATACCCGCCTACACCATCGCCGAATCGTCGCGCGGTTGGGGCGTGGAGATCGTCTGGGATAACCCGGACTACCAGCCGCAGCGCGTGGTTCGGGAACGGGTGCTGCCGCGTCGCTATACGATGGCGCTCAAACCGGCGCACATGGCTCAACCAGCTTATCGAAGCGTGTGACGCTGTGTAAATCCAAATGTCAGCCCAGCCGGGAGGCCAACCCTCCCGGCCTGTAACCGTTTCGGCGGCAGGTGGTGATTTTACTGCCCCGTCCAGCCCAGGCTGGGATCGGAGGCCGGCGCGTCCTGACCGCTTTGCTGGCGCACCCGGTTCGGCACGACCAGCACCGGGCAAACTGTCAGGCTGAGGACATCGCCGGTGACACTGCCAAACAGCAGTTTCTCCAGGCCGGAACGGCCATGCGTACACATGGCGATCAGGTCTACCCCCAGCCGCGCCGCCCGTTCGACGATCAGGCGGGGCGGGTCGCCCTCTTGAATTTCAATCTGTACGCGGAAGCCTTCCAGCTTCAGGCGCGCCGCCAGCGGTTCTAAATACTCTTGCGCCCAGTGGTAATCGTTTTCACCCTGGATAACGGTCAGCAGCGTGATCTGGCCTTCCGGGCGCAGGAGGTGTTTGATGGGATAAATCGCCTGCTCGGCCAGCCGCGAACCGTCCAGGGGAATCAACACATGGTTCAACATGGCATGATCGCCTCCGAATAAAACCAGTTTAGATGCGATGCGCCCGCTTGCCAACCGGCGGCGCGCTGAATATCCGGCATCGCCGGGCAGCCACAGTGACGAATGTCAGGCATGATGCATGATTTTATGCACATTTGCGGTTTTGCGATGAAAGCGCGGGGCAGCCAGCGGCGTTTTAAATGATGAAGCGCGAGATCATCAGGAGGGAATAACGGTTATGGCGCTCATCAAATTTCTGGCAAGTCCGGCAGGGCGGGTTGTCCGCATCGTGGCCGGACTGGTGCTGATCGGAATCGGCCTGCTGGTGCTGCAAGACCTGCTGGGTATCATCCTGGCGGTGATCGGCCTCGTGCCGCTGCTGGCCGGCATCTTTGATGTTTGCGTGTTCGCCCCGCTGTTCGGCCAGCCGTTTTCCGGCAAGGCCATTCGAGATAAAGCCTGATCCGCTGCCCCATTATCGTTGCTGCTGGCGGCTCTGGGAAATATCCCAAAGCCGCCGTGTTTTTTGTGCGTTATAATCCCCGGTGGCGAGTCATCTTATCGTTCCAAAGGTTTTTTGTTTTCACCCGCAGCCAGCAGCTTATTTTTACAGGAGGCGCAGCAGCCATGAACCGCAAAATTCGCTGGGGAGTCCTCAGCACCGCCAACATCGGTCGGGAGCGTGTCATCCCCGCCATTCAGCAGTCGCGTAATGGCGAAGTGACCGCCGTCGCCAGCCGCAGCCTCGACCGCGCGCGGGCCTTCGCCGCCGACCTGGGCATTCCCCGCGCCTATGGCAGCTATGAGGAGATGATCGCCGACCCGGAGATTGACGCCATTTATAATCCCCTGCCCAACAGCGAACACGCGCCCTGGAGCATTCGCTGTGCCGAAGGCGGCAAGCCGGTGCTGTGTGAAAAACCGCTCGCCAGCGATGCCGACGAAACGCGGCGTATGGTGGAGGCCTTTACATCTCGCGGCCTGGCTTTTGCCGAAGCCTTTATGTACCGCTTTCATCCGCAAACCGTACAGATGAAACGGCTGGTGGACGAAGGCGCTGTCGGCCAGATTAAGGCGATCAGCAGCGCGTTCACCTTCAACATCCGCCGCGAGGACGACATCCGGCTGAACGATGCGCTGGCCGGCGGCGCATTGATGGACGTGGGCTGTTACTGCGTGAACGTGATGCGCCTGCTGACCGGGGAAGAACCGCACCGCGCCGGGGCCGTCGCGCAGTTCGGAGCTTCGTCCCGCGTGGACGAGTCGCTGGCCGGGGTATTATTTTTCCCATCGGGCGCTGTCGGTCACTTCGACTGCGGCTTCCGCACTTTCCGGGCGAATTTTTGCGAGGTGCGCGGAAGCGACGGGCGCATCGTGGCGGAACCCGTTTTTAATATGGAACCGGACTACACCCCCACCCTGCGCCTGTGGCGCGGCGAAACTTACGAAACGATCAGCGTCCCGGCGGCCAACCATTATACGCTGATGGCCGAAGATTTTGCCGAGGCGCTGCTGGAAAATCGCCCGCCCCGTTATGCGCCGGAAGACGGCATCCGCAACATGCAGGCGATTGACCTGCTGTACGCGGCGGCGCGCGCCTGAACAGAACTGAAGGCCGGCTGCCGGTCGGCCTTCTTTAGTATCTATCCGTAAACCGATTGATCTGCTAGCAGAACAGTGGGCTTAAGCCCACTGTCTGGTGGGTTTACGGATAAACTTTTAGTGCATTTATTCCGCTTCTTCCTCCGGCCCGCGCTGTGCCAGTTCGCGGTCGAGCATGAACAAACCCTGGCTGGCATCACCGATGCGCTTTAAATCCTGGATTACGGCGTCTACGTTGGCTTCTTCTTCCACCTGTTCATCCACAAACCACTTCAGGAAGCTGTTGGTGGCGTGGTCGCTTTCCTGAATCGCCAGGTCAACCAGCGCGTTGATTTTGGCGGTCACTTTCTGCTCGTGTTTGAGCGCGTCCTCGAAAGCTTCCAGCGGAGACGACCAGGCCGTTTTGGGCGTATCCAAGGCTTGCAGCGTCACCCGCCCGCGCCGGTCGTTGACGTAGTGGTAAAACTTCATGGCGTGCATGTTTTCTTCTTGCGACTGCATGTGCATCCAGTTGGCGAAACCCATCAAGTTTTCAGACTCAAAATAGGCCGCCATCGCCAGATACTGGTACGAAGCGAAAAACTCCATGTTGATCTGGGTGTTTAGCGCCGCCTGCATTTTTTCGCTTAACATTTGGCTTTCTCCTTGCCTCATCTTCAAACGCCCTCGATACGCGGGCGCTGGCGTGATTGTAGCGCCAATCTTGTCTCTTGACACGCCATACACCAGGGGCTACAATGCGCCTCAGATGACGGGCCTGTAGCTCAGCTGGGAGAGCGCTACAATCGCACTGTAGAGGTCAGGGGTTCGAATCCCCTCAGGTCCACACCATTTGAGGTGAAATGAACCAGCGCCAACATCGCTGGTTCGTTTGTTTTTGGGCCGTGGGTGTTTTCCGCGCGGATCGTTTTCTCCATTACGATGCAGCCCATCCAGGTAATTGAACGGCGGCATCCACTCAATTCGGATGATCCTACCCTCAGGGTTGATCACAACCCGACTGACCATCTGCTTCAGTATATCACGTTGTCGCTGCGGCGTATGCAACACATAGCGATCGGCGATCTCAGCGATGATCTCCAGCGCAGCATCCAGGTTCGCCACGTAGTCCTTCTTATCCAGCTGGATCGCCTGGAT
>JAPKMO010000134.1 GCA_026645945.1 Anaerolineae bacterium | reverse complement strand
ATCCATAAACCCACCAGACAGTGGGCTTAAGCCCACTGTTATGCTATCAGATCAATTGGTTTATGGATAGGTTCTTAATCGCATGGCAGAAGGCGAGAGAGTTAACACGATGTATTTATGAAGCCATAAGAAAAGATTCTTTTATGAGAGATTTTGGATTATCGGGACAAATGCAGCGGGCGGCTGTTTCCATCATGTCGAACATAGCCGAAGGATTTGAAAGAGGTAATCCGGGCGAGTTTTATCATTTCCTCGTCATTGCCAAAAGTTCGTATGCTGAGGCGCGCTCGCAGCTTTATACTGCGCTGGATAGTGGGTATTTGTCTCTAAATGAGTTTTCTGAGTTGTTAAATCAGGCTGAGGAAGTCAGCCGGGTGATTGGAGGACTGCGTGTTTCAGTTGAGCAGCAGCGAAAATCAAAATAACCGACTCGATCCGGTCAGATCGGAGTGCAGCAGAGCGTTTTCGCTCAGCACTCAGTACTCAGCACTCAGCACGAGGAACGCCCATGTCCGCTAACATTCGCCCTTCGGGGGTGTTCGATGTAACCTACAGCCAGGATATTTCGCTTAACCGCACGCGCACCGACAAAATCCTCTCCAACGGCCTATTTCTCGTCCTGCTGGTGATTCCGCTGCTGGCGGCGGACGGCCCGCTGGGGCTGAACATCATCCCCCAGGCGTGGATCGGGCTGATCGTGCGAATCGCCATCTTCGTGATCGCCGTCCAGGGCTTGAATATCCTGGTCGGTTACACCGGGCAAATTTCGCTGGGACATGCCGCTTTTGTGGCGGTCGGCGCGTACAGCGCGGCCATTCTGACGCGGCAGTTGGGTTTTTCCTTCTGGGCGGCGCTGCCAACGGCGGCGCTGTTTACCGGGCTGGTGGGGCTGCTGTTCGGTCTGCCTTCGCTGCGGGTGAAGGGTTTTTACCTGGCGATGGCGACACTGGCGGCGCAGTTTATCATCCCCTGGTTAATTCGTTATCCGCTGGCCGACCTGACCAACGGCTCGCGCCCGCTGGAAGTGCCGGTCCCTACCCTGGGGCCGCTGTCCTTCGCGCATGTATCGGCTTTTTATTATATCGCCGTGCCGCTGTCGGTCTTTTTGATGCTGGCCGCCCGCAATATCATCCGCACCCGCGTGGGGCGGGCGTTCATCTCCATCCGCGATAACGACTTAGCCGCCGAACTGCTGGGAATCAACGTTTTTGCCTACAAACTGCAAGCCTTTTTCCTCAGCGCGCTGTATGCCGGCGTCGCGGGGGTGTTGATCGCCTTCAACGATAACAGCCTGTCGCTGGACAAATTCACACTGGGGCTTTCGATTGAATTTTTAGCCATGCTGGTAATCGGCGGGGCGGGTTTCTCGTTGGGGCCGCTGTTCGGCGTGACGTTCGTTAACGTGTTAAACCAGGAAATCATCCCGAACCGGCTTATTCCGGCGCTGGGCGGCGTTCTGCCCCAACTGCTGCCGTTCATTGACCGAATCAACATTATTTCGGCGCTCAGCCCGTTATTATTCGGCCTGATTTTAGTCATCTTTTTAATCCTCGCGCCGCGCGGGCTGGCACACCGCTGGGAAATTTTTAAGATCGCCTGGAAGATCAGACCGTTTTCACATTAGCTTATGTGGCGGCGGCGTTCCCGCGCCGGGACGCCGCCGCAAACCGGGTGGAGAGGGATTTTGCGGCAAAAGGAGAAGGTGTCTGGTCAAAAGTATGTCTGAGTTCTGTATCCGACCGTTTCGTTTATCAATAGTGATCTTAGTGAAAGGGTTAGCTGTATGCGAAAATTAACGGTTATCCTCCTGTTTGTTTTACTGGCGGCTGCGCTGCCCGCCGGCGCGCAAGACGCGCTGCCGGACTTCATCCAGCACACGGAGTGCGAGGCTGATCTGACCGGCCAGACCATCCCGATCTATCACCTGGGCGACCTGAGCGGGTCGTATGCGTTCATCACGCAGCCGCTGCTGGCCGGCCTGGCCGATGCCATGAGCTACTATAACGCGCACGGCGGCGTTTGCGGCGCGACGCTGGTTTCCAATGAAGGCGAACACTACCGCGACACTGGCGGCGACCGGGCGCAGGCGCAGGCCGCCTACGATAACTTCTCGGCGCTCAGCCCTAAACCGGATGTGATCGTGTTGTATGCCTCCGCCGACGCAGAACTGCTGCGGTCGCAGCTGGCTGAAGATGAAATCCCGGCTTTGATCTCCGCCGGTTCGGTCGAAGGGCTGTATGGCGAGGATGCTGCGACCCCCGGTTGGGTATATGCGTCCAACCCGCTGTATGCCGACCAGATTGGCTCGTTTTGCGATTATGTGGCCGCCAATCCCGACCGTTTCCCGAACCCGACCATCGGTTACATTAGCTGGCCGGGCGCGTTCGGCGAAGCCGCCTTCACGCCGCAAACCATCGCCTACTGCGCGTCCAAAGGTGTGACCATCCTGGATACGCCGGAATACTTCCTGCCGACAGCGACCGACATCACCACCAACGTGCAAAACCTGACCGATGCCGGCGCGAATATCCTATACACCAACTCGCTCGCCAGCGGGCCGTTTATGGTCGCCAAGACCGTCGTTGACCTGGGTTTGCAGGGTGAAGTGCAGATCGCGGGCGTGAACTGGGCGCTGGATACGTCGGTCGGCCTGCTCAGCCGCACGGCGCTGAACCCGGATACCGGCCTGCCCGCTGTCAACGGTCTGATCGGCTCGATGCCTTTCCTGTGGTGGACGGAGCGCCAGAACCCCGGCATCGCCCTCATCAATGAACAGGCCGACGCCAACCAGCGCAGCCTGTCGGCTAAAAATATCGCCTACCTGCTGGGCTGGGGCATCGTGGACACCTATGCCGAAATGTATATCCAGACGGTCAACCGGGTGGGCAGCCTGGACGCCGTAACGGGCGCGGAAATCAAAGCCACCATCGAAAGCATGGACTATTCGCCGCTGGGGCTGTACAACTTCAACTACCAGGGCGGCGCGATTCGCGCTCTGCCGGATAACCGCATCGCTCAGATAGCCTTCCTGAACAAAGAAGCCACCGGCCCGGCGGCCTCCGGCGACGAGGCGATGACGGTAGACCTGCCGGACGGCACGAAAGCCTTCATCCCGATCATCATCCCCCTGACGCCGTTCTCCCCCGCGCCCGATCTGCGTCCGGGCGGGGCGGATGTGCCGTCATCTTAAACGCCTAAATACCGCACCCCTGGCCCCTTTCGATACCCGGAGGGGGCCGGGGTTATCAGGAATCGGCTATGCTCATCGTCAATAATATTGAAGTGATCTACAACAGCGTCATCCTGGTGCTGCGCGGCATTTCGTTCCAGGTTGAACCCGGCCAGATCGTGACGCTGCTGGGGCCCAACGGCGCGGGCAAATCTACCACGCTTAAAGCCATCAGCGGGCTGCTGCAAAGCGAACTGGGCGAGGTGACGCGGGGTAACATCACCTGGCATAACGAACGCATTGACCGGATGAACGCCGAGGATATTGTGCGGCGCGGCATCGTGCAGGTCATCGAAGGCCGCCCGCTGTTCCGCCACCTGACCGTTGAAGAAAACCTGCACCTGGGCGCGATGGTCTACCAGGGAGGGCGCGCTTTTAAGGATGATGTGGAGCGCGTTTACGCTTACTTCCCGCGCTTAAAAAGCCTGCACCGCCGCGTGAGTGGGTATCTTTCCGGCGGCGAGGGGCAGATGCTGGTGATCGGGCGGGCGCTGATGGCGCACCCGAAACTGATGATGCTGGATGAGCCGTCGTTAGGTCTGGCGCCGATGCTGGTGGCCGAAATTTTTGAAATCGTGCGGGAGATCAACGCGCAGGAGCAAGTGTCGGTGCTGCTGGTGGAGCAGAACGCGCGCGCGGCGCTGGCGCTGGCGAACTATGGTTATGTGATGGAACAGGGGCGCATCGTGCTGGATGGCCCGGCGGAACATCTCCGCGAAAACGAGGATATTAAAGAATTTTATCTGGGGCTGAACACTTCCGGCGAGCGCAAAAGCTACCGCGACGTTAAACACTACAAACGCCGCAAACGCTGGTTGGGGTAAGGGTAGTTCTGAGTGCTGAGTTAATGGATAAACCAATTAAACTATGCCTGATCCTGAGCAGACAGCGGGTTAGACAGTGGGCTTAAGCCCACTGTCTGTCTGTCTGTCTGGCTCCTTCTGTTTATCCATAAGAATAAGGGGGCCGATGTTATATCCGGGCGTAAACGAAGCGCCCGACGGTTTCGATCAGTTCGTGCGAGCTGGTCGGTTTGGTCAAAAAGCCATCCGCGCCGATGGACAGCGCCGCCTTGCGTGTCGAGTCCTGGCCGTTAGCGGTCAGCATAATCACGGGCAGGGCGGCATGACGTTCGTCGCTGCGTAGGGTGTGCAGCAGCGCCAGACCATCCATGCGCGGCATGGTGATGTCCAGCAGTACCAGGTCAACCGGCGCTTCTTCCAACCGGGACAGCGCATCAAGGCCGTCCTCGGCGGTTATAATGTCGTAGCCTTCATTCCGCAGGGTTAAACTTAAAACACGCCGGGTCACGGCCTGGTCATCAACGATTAAAATGGTTGCCATGCCAAACTTCCTCTCAGCGATGCAGCGCCAGGTTGATTACCGCCTATAAACAAATTATAACCTTCAGTGAAGATTCCGGGTTTAAGGAAACAAATTATTTATTCTTTTTTCAGATTTGCGGTGCGGGGAAAGGTCACGGTGATGCTTGTCCCGGCGTTGAGGGCGCTTTTTACCTCAATATTCCCCCCATGCAGCCGGACGACTTCCTGCACAATCGTCAGCCCCAGGCCAACGCCGGAAATATGCCCGGTATTGGAAGCGCGGTAAAACATCTGAAAGATGCGCCCCTGCTCCTCCGCCGGTATACCGATGCCCGAATCCTCAACCGTAATACAGACGTTCGCATCATCGCACCGGAGCGTGAGCCGGATGGGGCTGCCGGGCGGCGAGTATTTGATGGCATTGGAGAGCAGGTTGTTCACCATCTGCTGCATCAGCCGGGGATCGGCGGCTACCAGCACGCAGTCATCACTGTTAAGCTCAAGTGTTTGCGAAGCCTCGAAGGTTTTCCAGAAATTGTCCACTGCCCGCTGACACAGCTCGTACAGGTTGATTGTTTCCGGGGAAAAGCTGAGGCCGACCGTTTGCGCCTTGCCGATCATCAGGGTGTCGTCCAGCATATCGGCCAGGTGTTTGACGTTGGTTTGGATGGCGTTCAGGTGTTCCAGCTTGCGGGCTTCTGGCAGGCGGTCGCCATACCGTTTGAGCAGGTCGGCGGACGATTGGATGATCGCCAGTGGCGTGCGAAATTCGTGCGAAACGGTGGTGGTGAACTGCGATTTCATCTCGCTCAGTTCGCGTTCGCGTTCCAGCGCCTTAATCAGTTCCAGCTCCATCTGCTTGCGCCGGGTGATGTCCCGGATGCTGCATACCGCCAGGCGGTGGCCGCGCGACGAAGCGGCAACCGGGGACAGCACCGCGTCAACGGTGAAGGTGCGGCCATCCTGATGCCGGGCTTGCAGCTCGCACTGCGCCATACGCTTTTCGGTCAAAACCTGAGCAAGCGCCTTGCCCATGACCTGCGACCCTTCACTGTCAAAAAGACTTATAAACGGTTTGCGGAAAATTTTCTCGATGGTATACCCGAAAAGCTCGCTGAAGGCCGGGTTAACCTGCTCAATGACGCCATGCGCGCTGACCAGGATGATGGCATCGCTGGCGCTGTTCAGGATGGCTTCGACCCGTTCTTTGGCCTGCGAAAGTTCGGTGGTGCGTTCGGCCACGCGCTGTTCCAGCGTGTCGGTATAACTTTGAATAGTCTGGTACATCAACGCATTTTGAATCGCGCCGCTGGCCTGTTCGGCAAAAGCCTGAAGCTGTCCGGCGTCGTGGGCGTCGAAGGCCGCAGGCTGCGCGCTGTCCAGGTAGATGAAACCGACCACCTCCTGGCCGATGCAGATGGGCGCGCCCAGACGAGAGCGCACCCAGGGCGATAGGCGCTCCGCTTCCGGCACGTCCGGGATGATGACCGGCTGCCGGGTTTCGATCATCTCGCGCATGTTCGGCATGGCATGAATCGAAAACAGAGGAATCGTCTCGGACGATTCGCGGTTGTGACCTCTGGAACGAACTTCGTAAGCTACCCCGGCCTGGAGCAGCGCAATCTGCGCCGCGTCGTGGGGGACGAGCAGCGCCGCGAACCCCAGAATACGGTCCAGCACCTCGTCGAGATCAAGTGTGCTGTTGAGCGCGGCGGCGGTGTCGCGCAGCACTTCGGCGACGACACGCTGTCGGCGTTCGGCGGCAGCCTGCTGTTTGTAGGGGGTGATGTTCCGGTAGACCAACAGTGCCGCCGCTTCGTCACCGTAGTTCAGCGGCACGCAGACCAGTTCGACATGCTGTTCCTCGGTGTCCTGCCGGATGATGCGCTGCTCAACCCATTGGGTGATGACCTTCTCGGTTAGCGCCCTGTCCAGCTGGCCGCGCACCGCCGGACGATCATCCGGGTGGATAAAATCTGTGATTGGCCGTCCGACCACCGCTTCGATTCGGCCAGCCCCCAGCATCTCCGCGCCCGCCGTGTTGGCGAAAATGATCTGCTGCATGTTGTGGATGAACGTCGGCGCGGGCGAAAACTCGAACAACTGGCGGTACAGCCGCTCGCTCTGGCGCAGTTTTTCCTGGCCGGCGGCCAGCGCGGCCAGCCGCGCCGATTCAAGATCATGGATGAATTTACGCGCGGCCACCAGCAGCGCCGAACTCATCAGGACGAACATGGCCGGGCCGAAGGTATAGTGTTCCGGGTCGGCCACGACGGGATACAGAATCAGCATTCCCGCCATAACTGCCGCCGCAGCCAGTGCCGTCCCTCGAATCGGCAGCAGCGTGCTGCCGAGAATAACCGGAACCACCAGATAGTTCAGGCGTTGAATCTGTTCGCCAGTTTGATAGGGGAATGCCAGCAGAAAACCGCCCCCGGCGACTATCGTGAGCGTCAGGTAAACCGCCGCCTGGTAGCGCCCGCTCCGGTTGAGCCGGTAGGCCACCAGCAGAACGGCCAGCGCCACCGGCGAAGCCAGCAGATGGTCCCGGCTGCTGAAGCCCGGCAGGGAAAGTTCTGAAATGAGCATAACCAGGATGTTAAGAATTACCAGCCCGGCCAGCGCCATGAGCAGGATATTTAAAAAACGCGCCCGCCGGCGTTCGCGCACATGGGCAGGGGGAGCGACCAGTTTTTCCCACCGATCTCGCAAAAACACCACGCGGTGGTTATGGCGGTTTGGAAAGCTCACGTAACCAACTCGCTGACTGCATCTATCTTATACTAACGCCATTAACACTCCGGCAGACCTTAAGGAAGCCTTTTTTTATATACCCACAGCATTTGTCCAAAACTGACTTTTTAAGCCGGCAGTTGTGGAACGAAACGCCAGAGTGGGTTAAGCTAGTATAACGAATCATTTCTGCCGCCCGCCGGTTACAGGCCAGAGTCGCGGCTCGGAACGTATATTTTGCCTGGGTGTGATGCAGGTAACGAAAAACCTGCACAACGCTTCCAAATATAGGGCTGCGATTTCGACTCGCTTGCGGGGCGAACCGGCTGATTTATTTACGTCAAAATGGAGATAAGTTATGGAAAACGCTAAACTCACACTCAACGGCCAGGAATATGAGTTTCCGGTCATCGTTGGCTCGGAAAGCGAAATAGGGATAGATTTTACGTCCCTCCGCGCCAAAACCAAAGCTATCGCCTTTGATCCGGGTTATGGCAACACCGGTTCGTGCGAAAGCGCCATCACCTACATTGACGGCGAGCAGGGCATTTTGCGCTACCGGGGTTATCCCATCGAGCAGATCGCCGCGCTTGCCAGCTTCACCGAGGTTTGTTACCTGCTCATTTACGGCCATCTACCGCAGCACGACCAGCTCCGGGAATTTGAACGCCAGATTACCCACCACACCCTCATCCACGAGGACATGAAAAAGGCGCTGGATGCTTATCCTTCGACCGCCCACCCGATGGCGATTCTGGCGGCGATGGTCATTTCGCTGTCGGGTTATTATCACGAAGCGGATGACGCGGACACCATCAACCTGAATATCATCCGGCTGCTTGCCAAGATGCCCACCATTGCCGCTTTTTCGTACAAACATTCGATGGGGCATCCCTACATTTACCCGCGCAACGATCTGAGTTATACCGCCAACTTCCTGAACATGATGTTCAACCTGCCGACGATGGATTATCATGTGCCGGATGTGCTGGAGCGGGCGCTTAATCTGCTGCTGATTTTGCACGCCGACCACGAGCAGAATTGCAGCACTTCGACGGTGCGTATGGTCGGCAGCAGCCGCGCCGGGCTGTTCGCGTCCATCGGGTCGGGCGTCTGCGCGCTGTGGGGGCCGCTGCACGGCGGCGCCAACCAGGAAGTGATCGAGATGTTAGAGATGATCCGCGACGACGGCGGCAATTACCGCAAATATGTGGATATGGCGAAGGACAAAAACTCGGACTTCCGGCTGATGGGCTTCGGCCACCGTGTCTACCGCAACTTCGATCCGCGCGCCCGGATTTTGAAAACCTCGGCGGACGAAGTACTGGACGCGCTGGGCGTGGACGACCCGCTGCTGGACATCGCCAAAAACCTGGAAGCGGTCGCGCTGGAAGACCCGTATTTCGTCGAGCGCAAACTGTACCCCAACGTGGACTTCTACAGCGGCATCATCTACCGGGCGATGGGTATCCCTACCAATATGTTCACCGTGATGTTCGCCATCGGACGGCTTCCGGGCTGGATTGCCCAATGGAAGGAAATGCGCCAGGACAAACACACGCGCATCGCCCGCCCGCGCCAGATTTATACCGGCGAGCAGGAGCGCCCGTTCGTGCCGATTTTCCAGCGGTAAACGATTTTTGATCTGATGATCGCCGCCGACTGCCTACCTTTCCGGGTAGGCAGTTTGCTTGATCGCATATATCATTGGGGCGGGAATTCCGAGGATGGCCTCATGGATAAACAGCGCCAACTATCCAGTTTAACGCTTGTCGTGCCGTTTTATAACGAGCAGGGTGGGGTGCAGGCTTTTTACCAGCAGGCCTGCGCCGCGCTCGACGCGCTGGGGCTGGATTATCGTTTCGTCTTTGTGGACGACGGCAGCACCGATGATACGCTGCGCCTGCTTAACGCCCTGGCCGACCGGGACAGCCGCGTATCGGTGCTGTCGCTGACGCGCAACTTCGGCCACCAGGCCGCGCTCACCGCCGGCTTAGATCATGCCGACGGGGAGGCCGTCGTCACGATGGACGGCGACTTGCAGCACCCGCCGTCGGCCATCGCCGAGATGGTGCGCGCCTACGAGGCCGGCGCGGAAGTGGTGTACGCTGTGCGCGCCAACGAAGATCATCGCAGTTGGGCGAAAAAACTCACCGCGCGTGTTTTTTACCGCCTGCTCAGACGTTTGACGCAGATTGACATCATCAGCGGCGCGATGGACTTCCGGCTGATGTCCCGCCCGGCGGTTGAAAGCCTGCGCCAGATGCGGGAAAAACACCGTTATCTGCGCGGCATGGTTCCCTGGATGGGTTTCTCGTATCAGATCGTGCATTATCAGGAAGCGGAACGTTTTGCCGACCACTCGAAATATACCTGGACGAAGATGCTGCGGCTGGCGCGCTACGGCTTTTTTTCGTTTTCGACCGGGGCGCTTGACCTTATCACGCTGCTGGGGCTGGCGCTGACCGGCTTGGCGATGCTGTACCTGATTTACGCACTGGTGGTGTGGGCGTTTTTCCACGAAACCGTCCCTGGCTGGACATCCGTTATCGCGGTGCTGCTGGTGGTCAGCGGCGTGCAGTTGATTTCGGTCGGCATCCTGGCGCAGTACATCGGCATGATTTTTGAGGAGGTCAAAGGCCGCCCGCTGTACCTGCTCAAACAGAAGCGGCTGGCGCAGGACAGGCCGGCGGAAGACCGCCAGGATTATGAGACGGTATCCATGCCATCCGGCGTGGGTGCGCCGGAAGGGTGAAAGCCTTTGCTGCATTGAGCTTTTTATCTTGACTCAGCACTCAGAACTTATGGATAGACCAATTACACTGTGCCTGATCCTGAGTGGACAGCGGGCTTCAGCCCGCTGCCAGTTGGCTAAAGCCTCACTGTCTATCAGACTCATTCTTTTCCGTTTATCCATTATTCTTTTCAGAGGAGTAGAATTTTATGGCTGCTTATGAAAATATCCTGGTCGAAACGCCTGTCCCCGGCGTCGGGCTGGTGCGCCTCAACCGTCCGCAGGCGCTTAACGCCCTCAACGGCGATCTGATGCGCGAGGTGTTCGAGGCGCTGGAAGCCTTCGACCGCGATGACTCGGCGCGCTGTCTCGTCCTCACCGGCAGCGACAAAGCCTTCGCCGCAGGCGCGGACATCAAACAGATGGCCGATACCGACGCCGTGACCATGTTCGCCGGCCAGGACTTTACCGACTGGTCGCGGCTGGCGCGCATCCGCAAGCCGATCATCGCCGCCGTGTCCGGCTGGGCATTGGGCGGCGGCTGCGAACTGGCGATGATGTGCGATATGATCGTCGCTTCCGAAACGGCCAAATTCGGCCAGCCGGAAATCACCATCGGCATCATGCCCGGCGCGGGCGGCACGCAGCGCCTCACGCGCGCGGTGGGCAAGGCGCTGGCGATGGAAATGTGCCTGACCAACCGGAATCTCACCGCCGAAGAAGCGCGGCATTACGGTCTGGTCAACCAGGTTTACCCGGTGGAAAGTTATCTAGACGAAACGCTCAAGCTGGCCGCCAAAATCGCCACCATGCCCGCTGCCGCCGTGCGGATGATTAAAGACGCCATCAACAAGGCCGAAGAACTGAGCCTGAGCGAAGGGCTGGCCTTCGAGAAACGCAGCTTCTACCTGCTGTTTTGCACCGAGGACAAAACCGAGGGCATGAAGGCTTTCATCGAAAAACGCCCGCCGGAGTGGAAACACCGCTAGAACCGGCGGCTTATGCTGACCATCCTCTACACGGGCAGCCTGCGGGGCGACCTGGAACGGCTGCCCCGGCTGTACACCTTCCTGCAAAACCTGCGTCACCCGCCGCAGCCCCCTGGACGGACGCTGCTGCTCGACCTGGGCGACTCGTGCGCGCCGGACGTGTGGCACTGCGCGATCACCGGCGGGCGTTCGACGCTCATCGTGCTGGACGCGATGGGCTGCCACGCCGCCCGCGTTGAGCTGTCGGATGAAAACCGCCGCCGCCTGCGCGCCAACCTGCTGAGTATGGCGCTGGTAGATGCCGAACATCCCTGGGTAGATGGCGAACTCGTGTTCACCGCCGCAGCCGTTCTACCGCCGCCCGATGCGCTGACGGTCGTACTCGCGCCTGCCGATTCCACACGGCTGGATGGCCGGATGCTGCGGCTGGCAGGGGTGAGCGCGGGGCAGGTGGGGCTGGCGCGTCTGGACGATTCGCTCGCGCTGCTCGACCACGCGATTTATGATCTGCCGCCCGCCGCGCTGCCCGACCCGACCATCACGGCGGCGGTGGATTTTGTGCTGGCCGAAGCGCGCGCCTTGCAGCGCAAACGCGCCGAATGAGCGGCAGTGTTTTATTTGC
>JAPKMO010000133.1 GCA_026645945.1 Anaerolineae bacterium | reverse complement strand
GCAGTTCGCTCCCGCCGTCCAGTGGGGCATCGGGCGCGCGGTCGTTCGGCAGCGGCGGCAGTTCGCCCCCGCCGTCCAGTGGGGCATCGGGCGCGCGGTCGTTCGGCAGCGGCGGCAGTTCGCCCCCGCCGTCCAGTGGGGCATCGGGCGCGCGGTCGTTCGGCAGCGGCGGCAGTTCGCCGCCCGCCGGCAGCCCGCCGAAAAAAGACGAACCGGCCAAACCCGCGCCGGGCGGTAAATTATTGGGCAGCCTGACCTCGCGTATTGGCGGCGATAAAGACAAAAAAGACGCCGGCAAAGGCGGCCTGGGGCGGTTCACGTCGGGCCTGATGAATCGGGGCAAAGATGCCGCCCCGTCTAGCCGCCCCGCCGCGCCCAAAGGCGATCAGAAGGGCGGCAGTGTGCTGGGCAGGCTGCCTTTCGGCAAATCCGGTGCTAAAAAACCGGCTGCGCCGCCATCGTCCGCCAGCAGTTCGCCCTATGACCGCCCGGCTTCACCGCCCAGTTCCGGCAGCAGTTCGCCGTTTGGCAAACCGGCCTCCTCCCCCCCATCATCTTCTGCAAGCGCCCCGCGTTTTGGCAGCGCGGCCAGCCGTCCGCTTGGCAGCGCCGGCAGCGGCGCGGCGGCCAAACCCGCCCCGCGTAAGGGACTGTTCGGCTTCTTCCAGGGCGGCAAAAAAGACGATAAAAAACCCGCGCCAAAACCGCGCCAGAGCAAAGCGCCCAAAGTCGAGCAGGGCGCGGGGCTGTCGCTGGATAATAAACTGGACATCCTGGGCGTTGTCCTGGTGTTAGGGTCGCTGGCGCTGTTTTTTAGCTCGCTTTCGACCACCAAAGGCGCGCTGACGGAAGCTGTGAACACCTTCCTCGCCAACTTGCTGGGTTGGGGCGCGGTCGCCATCCCGCTGGTGATGCTGGCAATCGGCGTCTGGTTAATCGCCCGCCACTTCGGAGACGAAGCGCCGGTGGTGGAGCGGATGCGAATCATCGGCATGTTCATGCTGTATCTGGGCGTATTGATCCTGCTCCAGTTTATAGATGCCTTCAGCTACGAAGGCGTTTCCAACCTCAGCCAGCTTCGCGTGCAGCTGGAACTGTCCTGGACGTTTGGCCGGGGCGGCGGCTGGCTGGGCGCGCAGTTGTATTTCCTGATGGTGTCGAATATCACCGAAATCGGCGCGTTTTTCGTGGTGCTCGGCTGGCTAATCGTCAGCATCATGCTGACCGCCGACGTAAGTTTTTACCAGCTGGCGGCCTTTTTCATCAGTGCGGGGCGCAGCTTCCGGGATGCCCGCCAGCGCCGCGCCCAGGCGCGCGCGGCAGAAGCGGCGGCCAAGGCGCTGGCCGCGCAGCAGGCTGCTCCTCAGATCAGCGTGGCCGCCCCGCCGCCGGAGGCGCTGCCCGCTGGAACGCCGCCCGCGCTGCCGGTGGCCGCTCAAGCCCCCGGCGCGCCGGCCCTGCCGGAAGCGCCGAAACCGGAGCGCAACATCCCCATCACCATCGGCGGGCGCACGATTTCGGCTTTTAACAGCGGCGAACTGACCGGCGCGGAATCGTTAACCGTTCCGATGCCGCCGCCAGCAGATGCGAAACCTAAACCGGACGAACCGGCGCGCCCCGGCGGCCTGGGTGGCCGCCTGAGCGGGCTGCGTCTGCCGGGGGGCAGGACGCCCGAACCGGCAGCAAAACCGGCGGAAACGCCGCCAAAATCGCCGGACGCGCCCCAGAAAGCGGAAGCCGCGCCGTCCGGCGGGCTGCGTGGCCGCTTGTTCGGCGGCAGGCCAGAAGCGCCTAAAACGCCGCCATCCCCCGCTGTTGAGGCCGTTGAAGCCAAAGACGGCGCGGCAGATCATCCGCCAGCCGCCGCGCCCGTTTCGTCGCCCTCGCCGGCAGCGCCGCGCGCCGACTCTCCGGCGCGTCTAGGTGAAATCAGCCGCTGGAAACGCCCCGATACACCGCCCAAACCCGCCGAGGAACCGGCGGCGCGATTGGGCGACCTGGTGCGCCCGGCCTCTGCCGCGCCCGCCGCGTCCGCCGCGCCGAAACCTGCCGAAGAACCGGCGGCGCGATTGGGCGACCTGGTGCGCCCGGCCCCTGCCGCGCCCGCCGCGTCTGCTGCCCCTCGACCGTTCGCGGCGCGCCCGCCCGAACCGGCCTCGAAGCCGCCTTTCGATCTGACGGCGGACGGCGATGAGGACGAATTGGACGATGAAGAAGAACTGACCGAATCGGAAGAACTGGCGAACCTGCCGCCCGCGCAGCCGAAAGGGTACGTCGAGCCGTCCCGCCGCCCGGACGAATCGCGCTCGCGCTTTGGTCCGACGGTGTTCGGCGCGCCGCGCCCGGAAAGCGCCGTACCCAAACCCGACGCAGCAACAAAACCCCAGGCCGAAAAAGAGCCTGAAAAAGTGCCGCCCCTGGCCGAACGTCTGGAACGCCTGAACGCCATTCGCTCCGGCAATCTGAACCCGCCCAAACCGGGCGACGGTCAGGTTTCCCCGGCGAAGGCCGAGCCGGAAAAACCGGCAGCCGCCAGACCGGAAAGCGACAAACCGGCCTCCCCGGTGGGTTCGACGCCGCGCCCGCCCGGCGCGCAGCCATTCGGCAGCCGCTCGCCCGCGCCGGTCGCAGCCGAAAAATCCAGGCCGGCAGCCGCGCCCGCTGAAACACGCCCGGCAGCCGAACGCCCCGACGGCGGCGCGCGCATCACCTCGCCGCCCTCGACGCCGCCCGCTGCCCCGCCGCGCCCCGCGCCGGTCATCAACCCGCCGGGAGTCATGACGGGCGCAGCCGCCCCCGCGCCGCTGCCGGTCGCCAGCACCCGGCGGCGCAAAGAATGGAAACTGCCAGATTACGCCACCCTGCTGCGACCCGGCTCGGAACAGGACTTCGACCGCGAAAGCCTGCTCCAGCGCGCCCGCGTCATCGAGGACACTCTGAGCAGCTTCGGCGCGCCGGGTAAGGTGGTGGAGGTGAACACCGGCCCGGTGATTACGCAGTTTGCCGTCGAGCCGGATTACCTGATGTCGCGCGGCGGCAAAAAGAGCCGCGTGAAGGTGAGCGCCATCGCCCAACTGGACAAGGACTTGCAGCTTGCTCTGGGCGCGAAGTCCATCCGTATCGAAGCGCCTGTGCCGGGCAAGGGTTATGTCGGCATCGAAGTGCCGAACGAACAGCCTGCCCTGGTCAGTCTGCGCGACGTGATGGAGTCGGATGAATTCCAGAAGATTCGTTCCCCGCTGACGATTGCCCTGGGGCAGAGCGTGGACGGCACGCCGGTGGCCGCCGACCTGGGCAATATGCCGCACCTGCTGATCGCCGGTACGACCGGCTCTGGCAAGTCGGTCTGCGTGAATGCCATCATCGCCAGCCTGCTGCTGCGTAACCCGCCGGATGTGCTGAAATTCATCATGGTAGACCCCAAGCGCGTGGAGTTAACCGGCTACAACGGCATTCCGCATCTGGTCGCGCCGGTGGTGGTTGACCTGGAGCGCATTGTAGGCGTATTGAAGTGGGTAACGCGCGAGATGGACGAGCGTTACAAACGCTTCAGCAACGCCGGCGCGCGCAACATCGAGGATTTCAACAAACACCTGCCGGCGGGCGAGGAGATTATGCCCTATATCGTCGTCATCATTGACGAGCTGGCCGACCTGATGATGCTGGCCCCGGACGAAACCGAGCGCGTCATCACCCGCATTGCGGCGTTGGCGCGCGCCACCGGCATCCATCTGGTGATCGCCACGCAGCGCCCGTCGGTGGATGTCGTCACGGGTTTGATTAAAGCCAACTTCCCGGCGCGCATCGCCTTTGCGGTGGCTTCCAGCGTGGACAGCCGCGTGATTATTGACCAGCCGGGCGCCGACCGCCTGCTCGGTCGCGGCGACATGCTGTACATGAGCGGCGATTCGCCCGCGCCGGTGCGTTTGCAGGGCGTGTTCGTCTCCGACAGCGAAAGCAATAACATCAACCGCTACTGGAAATCGCAGGTGGCGGAAGGCGAAGTGGCGGCCCGTCCGATCACGCAGCTTGTCCTCGACCATTCGCTGGCCGAACCGGCACGCCCGGTGATGCCTAGCAACGAACGCCAGCAGATTCAACAGGCGTTCTGGGACCGGGATGACGACCAGCCGGCGCGCGGTTTGACAGGCATCGGCGCGTCCGGCGGCGCGGACGACGACCAGGAAGACGAGCTGTACGAAGAAGCCGTCGAGATGGTGCGCCGCCTGAACAAAGCCTCTGTGTCGCTGCTCCAGCGGCGGCTGCGTATCGGGTATACCCGCGCCGCCCGGTTGATTGACCTGATGGAAGAACGCGGGGTGGTCGGCCCGGCGGAAAGCGGCAGCAAACCGCGCGAGGTGCTGCCGGTCAAGGATTAACGAGCCTTAGAACCCGAAGACGCGAGAGTGCCATGATTCGACAAATCAACGGTTATGTAGACCTGCGCCGTGTGACGCCGCTGAACGCCCGTTTGAGCGCGGATGCGCTGGACGCCCTGGGCGCTATCGCCCGCACGATTTACCTCAATCCTCAGGATATTCTGCTGGGCCAGTGCGAGACGATCCACGCCTTTTACGTGATTGTCGAAGGCGGGGTGCGGCTGGTCGAATATACGCCGGACGGCCAGAGCGTGGCGCTCAAAATTTACGGCCCCGGCGATGTGTTCGGCCTGCTGGCGGTATCCGGCAGTTATCCTCACCCCACGCAGATCGAGTCCATCCACGACAGCGTGCTGGTAGCCTTCGACGGGCAGGACGCCCGACGGCTGATGTCCACCTACCCGGAAGTGGCGCTGCTGGTGATTGACCTGCTGACTGAACACGTCCACCACGCCCACCAGCGCATCCGGCAGATGGCCGCCGAAAAAGTAGACCGCCGGCTGGCGCGCACGCTGCTGCACCTGTGCGAAAAATTTGGCCGGGACGACGGGCAGATCATCTCGATTGACGCGCCCCTGTCGCAGCGCGACCTGGCCGAATTCACCGGCACGACGGTCGAGACGATCAACCGCACGCTGACGGCCTGGGAAAAACGCGGCGTGGTGCGGCGCAGCCACCGCCATATTGATGTCCTCGACCGCATCGCCCTGGTCGGGATTGCCGAAAACGCCGTTTCCGCCCCCCGAATTTGATATAGATCAATGTTTTGCCTCTCATGAGATGTTAATCTGGGCATAGTCCGGGTTCACTAATCATGGAGGTTTTTGATGCAGCGATTCGTCCGTTCCCGGTCAAGTCCGCTGATTCTGGGCGGCGCGGCGGCGCTGGCGCTGGGGGTGCTGTTCGGCCTGGGCATCTTCACCTTCAGCTACGCCAAAGGTACGGCCTACTTCTCCGATGACCCGAACGCCTGTGTCAACTGCCACATCATGCGCGAGCAGTTTGATGCCTGGAATCACTCCAGCCATAAAAGCGTGGCGGTGTGCAACGACTGCCATATGCCGCATGATTTTGTTGGCAAATGGACGACCAAAGCCATCAACGGCTGGAATCACAGCCTGGCGTTCACCACCGGCGATTTTCCGGCCACCATTCATATCCGCGAGTTTAACGCTCAGATCGTCCAGGCAAACTGTATAAGCTGCCATCAGACCCTCGTCAGCCAGGTCTACGGTTATCACGAAGACCAGGACCGGCTGTGCGTGGAGTGTCATGGCAATGTCGGACACGCCAACCGGTCAACGCAGTAGCGAAGGAATAAATCTTATGAAAACATCACGACAACTGTTGATTTACGTGGTCATTTTCATCGGCGCGGTAGTGCTGACCGCCGGCATCGCCGCCCTGCTGGTGAACATCAACGAACGCCAGGCCGAAGCGCGGCAGTCGCCGCTGAGGGTGGTCGAAATCCCGGCGGATGAAATTGACCCGGCTGTGTGGGGGCAGAACTTCCCCATGCAGTACGAAATGTTCCTCCGCACCGCCGAAAACTACGGCGCGACCCCCTACGGTGGCTCCGAGCCGTACAGCAAGCTGGAACGTTACCCGGCGATGGTGCGCCTGTGGGCGGGGTATGCCTTCAGCAAAGACCATAACGAGGAACGCGGCCACGCCTACGCCCTCACCGATCAGCTTAACACGCAGCGCATCCAGATCGTCCAGCAGCCCGGCGCGTGCGCCAACTGCCATGCGGCGGAAGCGCCGCAGCTCATCGCCGAGCTAGGCTGGGAAGAATTTAACCACACGCCCTACAACGACCTGAAAGACCGGCTGCACACCAACACCTCCTGCGCCGACTGCCACGACCCGCAGACGATGGAACTGCGCCTCTCGCGGCCCGGTTTCATCAACGCGATGGAAAAACGCGGTATTGACCTGAGCAAGGCCACCCGCCAGGAGATGCGCTCCTACGTGTGCGCCCAATGCCACGTCGAATACTACTTCGCGGGTGACAACAAGGTGCTGACCTTCCCCTGGGAGAAGGGGCTGAACATTGACAACATCGAGGAATATTATAATTCCTACGAGTTTAAGGACTGGTCGCACGCCGAAACCGGCGCGCCGATGATTAAAATCCAGCATCCCGAATTTGAACTGTGGACGACCGGCATCCATGCCCGCTCCGGCGTGGCTTGCGCCGACTGCCACATGCCCTATACGCGGGTGGGCAGCGTCAAGGTCAGCGATCACTGGCTGCGAAGCCCGCTGGTGAACATCAGTGCCGCCTGCCAGACCTGCCACAAATGGCCGGAGGAGGAGCTGTACAACCGCGTGGTGGACATCCAGCACACCACCGCCGGCCTGCTGCGTAAGAGCGAAGAAGCCCTGCTGGACGCGATTGATGCCATTGTGGCCGCTAAAGAGGCCGGTGCGACCGATGAAGACCTGGCCGAGGCGCTGCAGCTGCACCGCGCTGCCCAGATGCGCTGGGACTTCATCTCCTCGGAGAACAGCACCGGCTTCCACAGCCCGCAGGAAGCGGCGCGTGTCCTGGCCGACAGCATGGACATGGCGCGCCAGGCGCAGCTTGCCGCTGTGCTGGTCAGCACGCAGCGCCAGACGGAAACGGCCAGCCTGCCCGCCGGAAGCTGACCCTGCCGTTTTTATGGCCGATGAGCCTCCGCCTTTGGGTGGAGGCTTTTTTATGTCAGAAGCCCGACTCGCAAATCCGCATTAGGGCGGGCGAAATACGCCGCCGGCTGTGTTATCGTGAAAACTATTGATGGCAAGCCGAGAGGTACGGGACGGTGAAATCGTTACAGCGTAAGGTGGTTGTGGTTGTGATCGTGCTGGTGGTCGCCCTGGCGGCGGTGTCGCTGGTGGCGCAGGCCGCAGGCCGGGCGCGGCTGGAGGCCGCCTACCGCGTGCCGGAAACGCTGCTCAAGCCGGTGGCGATGGCGTATTAACACGCCGGCATCATCTGAATCTTGATAGCGACGGGGCGGGTTTTAAAACTCGCCCGTTTTACATCTTTATTCGCTTCGCAGCGCCGCCGCCGTCACCAGCCGCCCCAGCCGCCAGGCCGGGTACAGCCCCGCCGCCAATGCCGCCGCCACCGCCACCAGAAACGCCTCCGCAAATTCCCCCGGCAGCAGTTGAAGCTGCATCGTCCAGCCGAACGAGCGCACGTTGATGACATAAATCAACACCAGTGCCAGCGCCAGCCCCACCGGCAGCGCCAGCAGCCCGGCGGTCAGCCCCATCAGCCCGGTTTGCGCCAGCGTAAAACGCCACAACTGGCGCGGCGTCATGCCGGTGGCGCGCATCACACCGTACTGCCGCGTCTGTTCCAGCTGCAGCGACATCAGTGCGCTGAGGATGCCGATGAACGCCACTACCGTCGCCAGGATTTGCAGCGCGGTGGTGATCGAAAACGCCCGCTCGAACACGGCAAATACCCCGTTCCGCAGCGAACGGTAGCTTTGAATCTGTAAATCCAGCCCGGCCAGCGTCTCGGTCTGGAGCGTGTCTATCAGGTCGCCTGTGTCGGCCTCCGGCGCGGCGAACAGCGAAAAGGCCGTCAGATACGAATCGTCCCAGAATTGCCGGTAAACCGAGTCGGCCATCAAAATCGTGCCTTGATCGGTGGAGTAGTCGTAAAATACGCCGGCCACCGTGAAGGTCTGCACGCCCCGGTCGCTTTGCAGACGGATAGTGTTGGCTTCCGGCGTGATGCCCCGGCGAAAAGCGAACGGCTCGCTGACGATGATCGCCCCGGCCTCCAGCGCCGCCCAGGTATCGCCGCCCGGCGCGGCGTTCCAGGCCATACGCCGCCCCCCGCCGGAAATATCCCGGTTGATCGCGTCCAGGTTGGCCGGGGGTAGGTCGGGATAATCGGGGGCCGGCACGGTTACAGAGCGCACGGTCGCCGCACCGGTGACGCCCGGAACAGCCAGCGCCCGCTCCACCAGCGCCGGTTCGACCGCTGCCGCCGAACCCCCATTGCCGGAGGCCGTGACCTGCGATGGCGAGATGTAAATGTCCGCGCCCAGGGTGGTATCCAGCCAGTCGGCCACCGTGTTACGGAAGCTGCCGATCATCACGCTGACGCCGACGATCACGCTGACGGCGACGGTGAGCGCCGCCACCGCCACCGACGTGCGGCTGAGCGAACGCACCACCGCGCGCGGGGCCATGCGCCCCACCACGCCGAACAGCCGGTCGGCCAGGGGCGCGGCCAGCCGCATAAACACGATCAGCGCCAGGGGTGTGAACAGGGCGCTGCCGATGACGATACAAAAAAGCGCGCCGAAGCTGATGAACAGGTCGCGGGTGGGGATTTGCAGCAGCAGCACACCCGCGCCGTTGAGCAGAATCGCGGCGGCGGTCATGGCCGGTACCAGCCGGCGTGCCTGCTGTTCCACGTCGGAACGGCGCAGCGTCCCGGCGGGCGGCGTGCGGGTGGCCTCGTAAGACGGGATGGTGGCGGCGGCCAGGCTGGCGAACAGGCCGACCAACGCACCCTTCAGCAGCGTATCTGGCGGCACGGTCACGCGCTGGACGTTGACCGTAAAATACAGATCGCTGATGGTCTGCGCCACCAGCCCAACCGCCCCCCGCCCAAAAATGATGCCCAGCGCCAGCCCCAGCGCCGTGCCGACTAGGCCGAGCAGGGCGGCTTCGCCCAGGATGAGCGCGAAAATCTGCCGGCGCGTCGCGCCCAGCGCCCGCAGGACGCCGATCACCGGGCGGCGCTGCACCACGCTGAACGTAACTGTGTTGTAGATGAGGAACACGCCCACCACCAGCGCCAGCAGACTGAGCGCCTGTAGGTTCAGTTCAAAAGCATCGCTCATCTGGTTGATGGCGCTGTTTTCGGCGTTGGGTGTGGTCAGGCGCGCGCCGGGCGGCAGCAGCGCCGTGATTTTCGACGTGTCGTAACCGTCCGGCAGAATCAGGTCAATGCGCGTCAGTCGTCCCGGCATCCCAGCGATCTCCTGCGCGGTGGCGATGTCGGCCAACGCCAGGTCATCGAGCGCCTGCTCGCTGGCCCCGTCCGCCGGCAGCAGCAGGCCGATCACGCGCGCTTCAAAACGCCGCCCGCCGGAGCGCAGGTACAGCGCCGCGCCGGGTTCGATGCCATAACGTTCCGCCAGGGTGCGGCTGACCAGCAGCGCGCCGGGTTCGGCGATGAAGGCGTTGAAGGCCGCCGCCGTGTCCGGGTTTTCGCCCTGGATGGTGACGCCGGAAAGATAATCCCGGAAGGGCGGTTCGGCGAACGAATCCACGCCCAGCAGCCGCAGCGGGCGGTCGCCCAGGTTGGCGGCGCGCACGAACTGTTCGACCACCGGCGCGCTTTGGCGCAGGCCCAGTTCCAGGCGAATCTGCCTGTACAGGTCGGTCGGCAGCCCCGACGGGCCGCCGACGATCTGGTGGGTGGCCCTGCCGGTGACGCTTTCGGCGCTCAGGTCGAAGGCGCGGCCTGCCGAACCGTTAGCGATGTCAATGGCGATCACCAGCGCCACGCCCAGCGCCACGCCGATGATGAACAACACGCTTTGCAGCGGGCGGCGGGCCGTGTGCCGCCGCGCCAGTCGCAGCAGAATACTCATCAAACAGTCCTGATTGTGAAAGGTTTCGCCATTGTACAAGGCTTAGCTGAGAATTGCTTGAGAAAAGCCGGGTTGACGCGGCCTGAAGACGCAAAAGGGACGGGTCTGAGACCCGCCCTCGATGGCGTTCTGTGTTGAGCCGGTAGTTTTTATCCTGCATTCAGCCCGCAGGTCAATTGGCGGCGGTTGAAGTAACCACCGCGTTGTTTTGCTCGATGTTTAGCAGCGGCGGGAAAAGCACCGCGCCGGCAGTCATCAACAGGCACATCCCGCCGGAAATAAGATACATGGTCTGCACGCCGATTCGGTCGGCCAGCGGGCCGGCGATAGACAGGCTGATCGGCATCATCAGCGAGGCGCTGCTCACCAGCAGCGTGAACACCCGGCCCTGCATTTCCGGCGTGACCACGCTTTGCAATACGGCAAAAATCGGCCCGTTGCTGATCGGCTGGGCGAAACCGGCGATGAAAAACCCAACGACGGCCAGCCCAAACAGATGAGGCGGAGCGATGCCCACCAGCAAAAACCCAACTGATATGCCGACTATGCCGATCAGACTGGTGATGATGCGCCGCTTGAAGCCGCCCCAGATGCCAAGCGTGATGCCGCCGGCTACCACGCCGATGCCCAGGGCGGAGTTGAGGGCGGCCAGTTCTTCCACACCGCCGCCGAAGTGGTTGGTGACCAACAGCGCCACCAGTGATATTGACGGGACGATGACGAAGTTGAGCAGCATGGCGAACACCATGACGGCCATCAAGCCTATCCAGCTGCGAATGTAGCCCAGGCCGTCGCGCAGATCGCGCCAGAAAGTCGCCAGCGCCGAACCGGCGGCTGCGGCCAAACGGGATGGCTGCGGGATAGGCACGATCAGCACCGCCAGCACCGCCACCAGCGCTGTGCCGATGTCCACCGCTAGGACGCCCGGCATCGGCAGCACGCCGATCAGCAGCGCGCCAACCGGCGGCGCGACGATGCTCATTAATCCCTGAAGCATCTGGTTTAATCCAGCCACCCGCGAAAGCTGGTCGTCCGGCACCATTAACGACGTGGATGCCTGCATGGACGGCTGGTGAAAACCGCCTGCCGCCGCGCGAATGAACATCGCCAGATAGACCTGCCAGATTTGCGCCGTCCCGGCGGCGAACAGCGCCGCCAGCACCAGGGTCGTCAGTGCCACCAGGCTGTCGGCCACGATCATCACGTGCTTGCGATTCCAGCGGTCTATCAGCGGGCCGGCGATTGGCCCCAATACCACCTGCGGCAGAATGGCGACCAGCGTGGCCGTCGCCAGCACGGTCGCCGAGCGCGTAGTTTCCGTCAGCCACCAGACCAGCGCGAACTGCACGAGCTGGCTGCCGAACAGCGAAAACGCCTGTCCGATCCAGACGGTAAAAAAGCGCAGTTTCCAGTGTGGATACGCTGCTTTTGCCTGTGCCATGCGGCCTCCCTGATGAGGAATAAGCGCCCGAAGGCGTGCGAGTGAGATCGCGCAACACCTTCTAGTACGGCACAGGCGGTCTTTGTGTTCAAAAGTGGGCCGCAGCGGCCTCTTTATAACGTACTATTACACGCCGGCGCGGTTGTAATATGGGTTTTCGCGCACGATCAGCGCCGCGCAGTTATCGGCGCGCGGGTCGGTCAAATGGTTGTACAGAACCCCCTTCACCTTAAAGCCATTTTTTAACTGCATCGAAAGCGTGGGGTCGCGCAGTTC
>JAPKMO010000132.1 GCA_026645945.1 Anaerolineae bacterium | reverse complement strand
TCACACCTTCAGCGACTGCCGGCTGCTGGCCGGTGCCAACGGTGAGCGGCGGCCAGTTGGCAGCGCATTGGTCAACGCAGTTGCTCACGCCCGGTTCGTCGTTGGCGAACACGTACAGCGTCATACCGTTGGGGCCGACCAGGAAATCGCCCAGGTCATCGCTGCTGCCGACCGCCAGAGTGGGCGGCTGGACGACGAACCACACTTCGTTGAAGTTCTGGCCGGTAGCATCGCCGGGTTGAGCATCGTTCACCCAGAAGTACAGCGGCATCCCGTTATAAGCCACCTGGAGGCTGCCGTCGGCGCGCGCGAAGGTCGTTAACTCGCCGGACAGCCCCGGCTGCAGCGTGGGCGTTTCGCCCTCGGCGGCGGTGAGCGGCGGCCAGTTGGCGGCGCACTGGTCAACGCAACTGCTCGCGCCGGCTTCGTCCCTGGTGAACATATAGAGCGTCATGCCGTTTGCGCCAACCAGGAAATTGCCCAATTCGCCGTTGCCGCCCAGGCTGACGGTCGCGGGTTTGGCGACAAACCAGACTTCGTTGAAGTTGTGGCCGGTAGTATCGCCGGGTTGAGCATCGTTCACCCAGAAGTACAGCGGCATCCCGTTAAATGTGACCTGGCTCGTGCCGTCCGCGCGGGCGATCACCCCCAGCATACCGGGGATTCCTGCGGCCAGGGTGGGCCGTTCGCCCTCGGCGACGGTGAGCGGCGGCCAGTTGGCGGCGCACTGGTCAACGCAGCTGCTCGCGCCCGGCTCATCCTTGGCGAACACATACAGCGTCATGCCGTTCGACCCGACTAAAAACGCGCCCAATTCATCGCTGCCGCCCAGGTTCACAGTCGCCATGCCGTCGTCCTGCGCCAGTACGGGCAGGGCGGCCACCAGCGCCACCACGATCATCAGCAGCCATTTCCAGTCTTTCACCATCGTTTTACTTCCTCCTCACATTTTTTCCGGCCAATAAACGAGTGTTTGGTACTTGCTTGCGTTGGAAAATACGCTGCCGCGCGCGCTTCTGGATTGCCGGTGAAGATGAGCGGTTGATGAGTGAATGAAGGCGCGGTTGTGGCGAAGGAAACCTAAGAACCTATCCATAAACCGATCGATCTGATAGCAAAACAGTGGGCTTAAGCTCACTGTCTGATGAGTTTACGGATAAACTCTAAAGGATAAACCAATATCCTGAGTGGACAGCGGGCTTCAGCCCGCTGCCCGTGGGCTAAAGCCGCCCTGTCTATCAGACTCATTCTTTTCCGTTTATCCATAAATCCCCCAATTCTTGGGGCGTTCATGCGGTTTTTTCATGGTCGTCTCATGTTGGTCGAATATATTGATGCTTACAAAGTAGAAAGGAATATAACAATGGCGATCATGCTGTTTGTTGTGGGCGCGTTTCTGTATTTCACCCGGCGGTTCAGCTTTGGCAGCCTGCGTACCGAAGGCCGCCACGTCCGGGCGGCGGGGGTGGTGCTGATGTCCCCCGTGATTTTCACCTTCGTCCTCAGCCTGTTCGCCGGTATGATCTTCGGCGGCAGCCTGGAAACGCTGGTGCTGCTGTTTAACGTGCTGGCGCTGGTGGAACTGGCGATGCTGTTCGGTTCGGCTTTCGTGGCTTACCTGCTGATCGCCAACCCGCCGAACGCGCCGCGCCTGCCGGGCATCCTGGGGGACATCCAGCAGGAGCGGCAGGGCGAGCAGCCCCCGGCAGCGGCGGAAGCCCCCGCGCCGCCCCGCCCCGCGCCGGAGAGCTTCCCTACCATCCTGACGGTGGCGCAGGCCGCCCGCTACCTGGACGTAAGCGAAGCCGACATCCTCACTCTGATTGATGATGGCAAACTGGCCGCCGCACGTATCAATTACACCTACCGCATCGCCCGCTCCAACCTGGACGAACTGCTGGCCGCGCGCGAGCCGAGCGCCGTATAAACACGTGAAACCCAACAGGCCAAATTAACCGACGGGACGTATAATTGGGGGAATACGTCCCGTTTTTGATTCGCAGGTCATGCCGTGAAGGGGATCACCGCACTCCACAAACTGCTGCTGGGACTGCTGCTGCGCTGCCCGAATTGCGGGCGCGGGCGGCTGTTCGACGGCCTGTTCAACCTGTTCAGGATGGAAGCCACCTGCCCATACTGCCATGTGCGTTACGAGCGGCAGTCCGGCGAGTCCATCGGCGGCACGCTGATTAACCTGTGCCTGGCCGAAGTGCTGTCGGTGGGCGGCTATTTCGTCACGCAGGCGGCCTTCGCCCCGCCGCTGGCCTTCCAGCTTGTGTTCTGGATCACGTTTAATATCGTGTTCATCGTGCTGTTTTACCGTCACGCGCGCGGCCTGTGGGTGAGCATCGCCTACCTGACCGGCGGCGTCTACCCCGACCCGGACGCCCGGCAGCATACGGGGACGGATAAACGATGAAAATCGCTCGCTTCAGCCAGCACGCTCTGGATAAACTTGATCTGCTTGCGAAGTGAGGTTTTACCGTGACACAGGCGGCGGTCATCGAAACTTTACAGTTTCCCGATAAAGTCGAGAATGACAAACACCCACCCATTGCCCAACGTCGAATTAGTGAACGTTTGGTTTTGCGCGTGGTATTTACGGAAGACGAAGGTGGGCTATTTGTGGTGACGTTTTATCCAGCAGAGCGGAGACATTATGAAGATTAAATACAGCCGGGATGTTGACATTTTGATGCTCGAATTGGATACGGATGCGCCGATTGACCATGCCGAACATGTCGGGCAAACCATCGTTCATCTCAGTCCCGATCATGAACCTGTGCTGATCGAGATTCTTCAGGCGCGTGATTTTGTGAGCGCATTGGTAGATGCCGTCATGCAGCCGGACGTTGCGCCCGGCGGTCGAGTATGAAAAGCTGTATAACAGATCAAGCAGGGTCAAGATGCCGCTCGCCAAATGCCTGATCGCCAATCGCGGCGAAATCGCCGTTCGTATCATTCGCGCCTGCCGGGAACTGGGCATTCGCGCCGTCGCCGTGTATTCCGAGGCCGACGCCAACGCCCGCCACGTCCAGCTTGCCGACGAAGCCTATGCCATCGGCCCGGCCAGCCCTGCCGAGAGCTACCTGCGGATAGATAAGCTGATTAACGCTGCGCGCGCGTCCGGCTGCGACTGCGTGCATCCGGGTTACGGCTTTCTATCGGAAGCCGAAGCCTTCGCCCTGGCGGTGCTGGATGCCGGGCTGACGTGGGTCGGGCCGGGGCCGGACGCCATTCGCCTGATGGGCGTCAAGACCGAGGCGCGCGCCCTGATGCAGCGGGCGGGCGTGCCGCTGGTGCCGGGTTTCCAATCCGACCAGGCCGACGACGCGGCGCTGATCGCGGCGGCGGAGTTTATTGGCTTCCCGGTGATGGTCAAAGCGGCGGGCGGTGGCGGCGGCAAGGGCATCCGCGTGGTTTACGACCCGGCGCGCCTGCCGGAAGCCCTGGCGGCAGCACGCCACGAGGCCGAACACGCCTTCGGCGACCCGCGCCTGTTCCTGGAAAAATACATCGAAAACGCGCGCCATATCGAAATCCAGGTGCTGGCAGACGCGCGCGGAAACACGCTGCACCTGTTTGAGCGCGAATGCAGCGCCCAGCGCCGCCACCAGAAAATTGTCGAGGAATCGCCCTCGCCGCTGCTGACGCCGGAACAGCGCGCCCGCATGGGCGAGGCGGCGGTGAATGCCGCGCGCGCTGTCGGTTACGTCAATGCCGGGACGGTGGAGTTTATCGCCGCGCCGAGCGGCGAGTTTTACTTTTTGGAGATGAACACGCGCCTTCAGGTGGAACATCCGGTGACGGAGATGGTCACGGGCCTGGACATCGTAAAACTTCAGTTCGCTGTCGCCGCCGGGGAAACGCTGCCTTTCGGTCAGGAGGCTATCACGCAGCGCGGCCATGCCATCGAATGCCGCATTTACGCCGAAGACCCGCGCAGCGGTTTTTTACCGGCGGTGGGCCGGCTGGCGCGTTTTCTGCCGCCGGAAGGGCCGGGCATCCGGGTGGACTCCGGCGTGCAGTCCGGCGACGAGATCACCATTCACTACGACCCGATGATCGCCAAAATCATCGCCTACGACGCAACCCGCCCGGCGGCCATCGCCCGGATGCAGGCGGCGCTGAACCGGACGGTCATCCTGGGGACGACCACCAATATCGCCTTTTTGCGGTCGCTGCTGGCGCACCCGGCTTTCCTGGCCGGCCAGGTGGATACGCGCTTCGTGGACGATAACCTGGCGGCGCTGCTGCCGGATGTGCCGCCCCTGCCGGATGCAGTTCTGATCGCGGCGGCGCTGATAGATTCGCAGGCGCAGGCGGGCGGAAACGGCGGGCCGCCGGCCCCGGCTGCCGGTTCTGACCCCTGGTCGCGGGCGGACGGCTTTCGCTTAGGCGTGGGAAACTGAACCCAGAAGGCTGCAACCCATGACCTTGAACGTCACCCGCACCACCCGACGCGCGCTGCTCGCCCCCTGGACGGTCGTCCTGATTTTCTGCCTGGTTTACCTGGGGCTGATCTTTTTCGCCAACGAAGCCGACCCGGAAGTATTCGTGACCCTGGGCGACTGTTATGCCTCGTGCGACGGCTTCGATTACTGCACGCCGGACGAAAGCAACGGCTACGACGGGCAGTTCGCCTATTACATTGCCCGCGACCCGGCCAACGCCGCCCCCTGCCTGGATGTGCCGGCCTATCGCTACCAGCGGATTCTGCTGCCGGTGTTGGGGCGGCTGCTGGCCTTCGGCCAGGAAGCCTGGATTCCGCCGGCCTTCGTGGCAATTAATCTGGCGGCGCTGGTGATTTCGACCGCCCTGCTGACCGATCTGCTGCAAGGGCTGCGCGCTAACCGCTGGTATGCGCTGGTCTACGGCCTGTTCGTGGGTTTGGTCATCAGCGTGCGGCTCAGCACCACCGAACCGCTGGCTTACGGCCTGGTGGTGCTGGCGCTGTGGTGGGAGCAGCGCGAACGTCCCGGATGGGCGGCGCTGGCGTTTTTGCTGGCGGCGCTGGCGAAGGAAACCACGCTGGCATTCGTGGCCGGCTACCTGCTTTACGACGTGCTGGAACGGCGCTGGCGGCACGCGCTGACGCTGGCGCTGGTGGTGGGTCTGCCGTTCGCGCTGTGGCAGGCGGCCCTCTATTTGTGGTTAGGCACGTTTGGGGCGGGGTCGGGCGGCGCGGGCAATTCGCCATTCGAGATCATCCCGTTTAACGGCTTCTGGCGGGTGGCTTACGATTCCAGCGGCAGCCTGGCGGTATTTCTGCTCTTCAGCCTGTATACTATACCGGGAGTCATCTTGCCCAGCGTATGGGGGATGTGGACCGCCCTGCGCGAGCTGTGGCGCGGCGAGTCCCATGTGTATGCCGGCCTGCTGCTGGTCAACGCGGCGCTGATGGCTTTCGTGCCGTTTTCGACCTACCGCGAACCACTGGGGCTGTTCCGTTTTCTGGTCGGGTTGGTACTCAGCCATCTGCTGTATGCCGCGCTGCGTTTTCCGCGCCGCCGACCGCTGCGTTATAGCTGGCTGTGGCTGGCATTGTTGTATTATCTGGCTGCCGGATAAATCTCAAGGAGCGTGCTGTATGTTAAAACGATTGTTGGTGCTGCTGGCGATCTGCGCCCTCGCCTTCACTGCCGCCGCGCAGGAGGACGCGCCGCACGAAATTTACACCGTGCTGGATTACGGCAGCGAAGCCTTCGAGCCAGAACTGTGGCGCATGGCCGCCGCCGAAGAATCGGCCACTTATACGTCGGCGCTGTGGCGTTACAAGCTGGACGAAGAATTTTTATTCTTTTTTCTGTACCTACACTTCGACGGCGGCGCGACCGAAGAAGCCGTCAGCAGTTATTTCAGCGGCGACAACCTGAAGGCGCTGCTGGCGAATTACGAACCCTGGCGGCAGACCGAAACCTGCACTATCGGCGACGTGACGATCTACGAATTCGCCAGCAAAGTCGGCGAACAGCGGCGCATCCTGCGGTACTGGGTGCAGGTCATCACGCCGACGCGCGTGCTGGGCGTGAACGCCGCCGCGCCGGAAGACCTGGCCGAAGCTTTCGATGAATACGCCGCCCGGCTGTTCCCGGAGGCGGTTTCCTGCGAGATGGCCGGATGATCTTCCACTACCAGTATGACGGCCAGCCCGCCGGCGTCCGCCTGGAACGCCAGCCGGACGGCTCGTACCGGGCGACTATCGGCGACCGCGTGTATACCGTCCACGCGCAGCCGCTCAACGACGGCAGCTGGCTGCTGGCGCTGGATGGCCGGCGCGCGGTTGTGTACGGCGCGGCGGCGGGCGGCGCGCGTTTCCTCAGCCTGGATGGGGCGGATTACACCCTGGCCGTGCCGGAAAAACGCGGCGCGGCGCGCAAACGCCCTGCCGGGGGCGGCGATCTGACGGCGCAGATGCCGGGGCAGGTGATGGCTGTGCTGGTGGAGGAGGGGCAAACCGTCGAACGCGGGCAAACGCTGGTGGTGCTGGAAGCCATGAAGATGGAAATCCGCGTGAGCGCGCCGGGGGATGGCCGCGTTAAAAGCCTGCTGGTTCGCCAGGGCGACGTGGTGGAGCGCGGCCAGCGCCTGCTGGAGATCGAATAGAACTATGTCCGGCATCTGCGGCATCGTGGACTTATCAAAACAGGGGCGGGCCGACCCGGCGCTGGCGCGGCGTATGGCGGCGGCGCTGCGGCATCGCGGGCCGGACGGCGCGAACTTTTACGAACTGCCGGATATGGCGCTGGGCGTTCAGTACCGCAAGATCATCGGCGCGGCGGCCCAGCCGTTCGCCAACGAAGACCGGACGATTATCGTGGTTCATGACGGCGAGATCGTCAACTACCGCGAACTGCGCGAGGCGCTCAAACGCCGCAACCATATCTTCCAGACCGACAGCAGCGGCGAAACGCTGGCGCACTTATACGAAGAATATAGCCTGAACCTGTTCGCTCACCTGCGCGGCGCGGTCGCTTTCGCCCTGTGGGACGGGCAGGCCGGACGGCTGGTGCTGGCGGCGGATTTTGTGGGGCTGAGGCCGCTGTACCTGCACGAGCGCGGCGGGCGGCTGTTTTTCGCCAGCGAGATCAAGGCGCTGCTGGCCGACCCCGACATGCCGCGCGCGCTCGACCTGGAGGCGCTGGATACCTACCTCGGCCTGGGTTACATGATCGGCGAGCGGACGCTGTTCCGGGATGTGCGCCGGCTGCCGCCCGGCCACGCGCTGGTGATCGAGCCGGACGGCGCGCCCCGGCTGCACCCGTTCTGGCGCTTTGGCGCGGCTGCCCCGGCGGGGCGCGGCCAGGAAACCCTGATCGCGCAGGAGTGCCGCGACCTGCTGGCCGATTCGCTGCGCCTGCACCTTCGCAGCGACGCGCCGCTGGGCCTGCTGCTGGATGGCAGCCTGGACTCGGCGGCGCTGCTGGCGCTGGCCGCCCGCGAGTCCGCGCCCCGCACGTTCGCCCTGGCCGAAAACGCGGAAAGCGCAGATCGCGCCCGCCAACTGGCCGCGCGCTTCAAAAGCGAACATCACGAAATCCGCTTTTCGCCCGCCGACTGGTGGCGCGCCCTGGGGCGGGCCGTTTATCACCTGGATGAGCCGGTCGCCAGCCCGCAGGCCGCCGACCTGCTGCTGCTGGCGGAAGGCGCGGCCTCCACCGTTAAAAGCCTTTTGAGCGGCTTCGGCGGGGCGGTTTTATTTGGCGGTTATGCCGCCCATTACGCCATCCCGGCACACATCAGCCGCCGCCAGCCCTGGGGAGCTTTCGTCACCCCAACGGAGTCCCCGCTGCCGGAAAATCCGCGCGGCCTGCCGGGCTTCACCCGTCGGTCAGCCTCAAAGGCCGAGGCGCTGGCCGCCATGCAGAGCTTTGACGACGGCATCTTCACCGACGGCCACCGCGCCGCCCTGTACGGCCCGGAGCCGCGCGCGGCCTGGCAGTCGTCACGCCACCGGGAGCGCGCTTACGCCGCTTTGATCGAAACAGGCTGGCGCGACGACCCTTACAACACCGCCCAGGCGCTCATCCTGCAAAGCTGGCTGCCCGGTTATGCGCTGCTGCGGCTCGACCGGGCCATGTCGGCGGCTTCGCTGGAAGCCCGCGCGCCGTTTTTCGACCCGCCGCTGCTGAAGTTCGCCGCCGGCGTGCCGCCGTCCGTCCGGCTGCGGGCGCCCAACCATGTATTACGCGAGGCCGCCCGCCCCCTGCTGCCGGATTTCGCGCTGCAAACACCGCCCGCGCCCGCGCACCCGGCCCATACGTGGCTGGCGGGTGAACTGTCCGCCCAGGCGCGCGCCGCGCTGACCGACCCGAACGGCTTCATTTACGGCCTGTTCGAGCGGGCGGCGCTGGAAAAACTGCTCAAAGATCACTTTTGGGGGCGCAGCCCGCAGCCGGAGGTGATTTTCCGCCTGCTGGCGCTGGAACTGTGGGCGCAGCGGTTCATCAAACCGGCGGTTTTCGCCCCGTAGGAGTGCATATGCAGGTGTTGAACGTTAAAGCGCAAAGCCGCAGCGGCGCGAAGCGTTTTCGGCTGTTGGCGGCTGCGATTCTGCTGGCAGCGGCGCTGGCCGGGGTTGGGCTGGCGGTTGTGTCCCGCGCGCGCGGTTTTACGCTGGGTGATGCCGAGGCTTTCATCGGCGCGCGCCTGCCCGCCGAAGCGCGCGACGTGATGCACGCCACACGCGACGAGTTCGGGCGCGTGGTATGGCTGCGTTTCGTGCTGCCGCCGGATGCCGATCTGTCCGATTTCAGGATGGCGATGGGGCTGGTGGCCGCCTTGCGCGACAGCTTTAACCCCTTTCCGGCGGCCAACTACACCGAAGCCGACCTGACCTGGTGGACACCGCATACCACCCAGGCCCCCGCCGGCCTGCACACCGTCCACGCCGGTAAGGTCTACGAACTGCTGCTCGACCGGAGCGACCCGGCGGCGCTGGTGGTGTATCTGCGGGTGTACAGCCTGTGATTTCAGAGCTTAACGCAGAGGCGCAAAGAGACAAAGGCGCAGAGAGAACCCCTTTGCGCGTTCGTTTTTTTGCTTCTATGCGGCGGAATGGGCCGGTTTACGGTTTTTATCTGGCGCTGGCGGTGTTAATAACCTGGCCGCTGATAACGGTGATGGGGACGCACTTCGCCGGTTACGCCGACGGCGACGCCCACGAGATGGCACGGCACATCTGGTGGATGCAGCACGCGCTGTCCACCGGCCAGCCGGTTTTTTTTCAACCGCTGCTGGGCTACCCGGACGGCCTCGAAGGCGTGATTCTATGGTCGAACCCGCTGCAATTTTTCCCGGCCTGGTTGTTCGCTTTCGCCATGCCGCCGACTGCCGCCTACAATCTATCCGCGCTGCTGACGCTGGCGCTCAACGGCTGGTCGGCGTATTTTCTGGCGCGCGGGCTGACCGGCAGCCGCCCCGCCGCGCTGGTGGCCGGGGTGGTGTTTATGGCCGCGCCGACCATGCAGGGACATCTGGCAGGCGGACACGGCGGGCTGCTGGTGCAGTGGCCGCTGCCGCTGCTGGCCTGGTCGCTGCTCCGCCTGCGGCAACAGCCGCCAGCCGGCAGCTCAGCACTCAGCACCACTCTCTTTTTCGTTCTGCTGCCGCTCGGTCATACCTTGCAGCTTATTTACGCCGGGCTGCCGCTGGTGGGGTTGTTCGCGCTGGCGCTGCTGGCGGAGCGGAACATCCGGGCGCTGCGGCGGCTGGCGCTGGCCGCCGGGGCCGGGGGTGCGATTCTGCTGGTTTTTTTGCTGCCGGTGGCGGCGGCGACGCTCGGCACAAGCGCCTATACCGGCGAAGGCGGCAGCGTGACCTACAGCATAGACCTGCTGGCGGCTGTCACGCCGTCGTTTAACCATCCCCTGTTCGGCCAGCTTGCGTTCACGCACCGCGTTTTGGGGACGAACATCGTGGAAGGGTCGAGCTATGTAGGTTTCGCCGCCGGGCTGCTGGCGCTGGTGGCCGTCTGGAAGCACCGCGCGGCGCGTGGGTGGCTGGCGGTGGCGCTGGTCGCCTGGGGGCTGGCGCTCGGCCCGCTGCTGAAGTTGTTCGATGCGCCGGCGTCGCTGATAACCGACGGTTACGAAACCCATGTCGCGCTGCCCTGGGCGCTGGTTCAGGACTGGCCGGTGTTCAACCTGGCGCGCACGCCGGGGCGGTTTAACTTCCTGCTGGCGCTGGCGGTCAGCGTGCTGGCGGGATACGGCGCTCAGATCGTGCTGAGTGCCGGAAAAACAACCCCACTCCCAAATCCCCTCCCCACAAAATGGAGAGGGGACTTGAAGAATCGCGGCGCATCGTTATACGCCCCCTCGCCACTGCTGCGGAGAGGGGCATGGGGGGTGAGGTTCGGGATAATAACGGCTGTGTTGATAACCTTCATCCTCTTTGAGTACCAGAGCTTCTGGCCGCTGCCGACTTATCCGGCAGAAGTTCCGGCGGCGGTGCGCGCGCTGGCCGCCCGGCAGGACGTGCGCGCCGTGTTTGACCTGCCCTGGGACAACGTGCTGGCGGCCAAAGACGCCCTGTGGCTGCAAACCGCCCACCAAAAGCCGTTGATCGCCGGGCAGGTGTCGCGGCGCACGCCGGTTGACCCGGCCAAACTGAGCGTCCTGCAAAATACGCTGGACGCCGCCCTGCTGGACGCGGCGGGCGTGGACGTGGTGATCGTGCATAAAGGTTACGATGCGGCACTGGCGGCGCGCGTTCGGGAACGGCTGGGCGGGCCGTTTTACGAGGACGACCGCCTGGCGCTGTACGAAATACCCGCCCCGGACGCGCTGCCCGGTTTTGCCGCCGTCCCGGTCGAAGCGGCGGCGATAACCGACCGGCTCGATTTTTACCTGCACGCGCCGGAGGCCGGCTGGGTGGCGGTCGAAATGTCGCTGGTCGGCGGGCAGCCGGTGGTCATCCTGCTGGATGGGCAGCCGGTTCAGCGCATCGCGCCGGACGGCCAGCCGCAAACGCCGGTTTTTCGCCTGCCGCTGGCCGCGCCGGGTTATCATACGCTGGCGCTGGCGCTGGAGACACCCTGCCCGCCGCGTATTCCTGAAACGCTGGCCTGCAATGGCGCGCGCGTGAGCGGCCTGCAAGCCCCAGATTATACGCCGGCGGCGATGCAGGCGGTTCGGTTTGAAGGCGGTTTAACGCTGGCCGGTTCGTTGGTGCAGCCGGCGCACGGCAGCGTGACCGTCAGCCTGTGGTGGCGCTTCGACCAGCCGCGCGCCGATCTGGATGTGCGTTTCGTCAAGGTGTTGGATGAAAACGGGCAGCAGGTCGCGGGCGTGGACGAAACGCTCGGCAGCCGGGCGGCAGGCGCGCAGTGGGTGGAAAACATCACGCTTGATTTGCCGGATGATCTGCCGCCGGGCGATTACGGCGTATACGCGGGGTGGTACGCCTACCCGGATTTAACGCGCTTCGCGGTGCTGGCGGATACGCCCCGCGCCCAGGACGGCCTGGCCTACCTGGGTAAACTGGCTGCGAATCAATGAAACCTATTTCCTATGTTACGTGTGGGTGTTTCGTCTTACAATGCGAATAAATTGGATGAAGGTGTGCTGTTTGAAACCGCAGCCGCCTGAAGCACCGAAAATCCTGACCGACTCGAACCTCCCGGTTCGAGCATCTATCCCCTGAGCAGGCTGTGTAAGCCAGCCGCTCCCCCCTTACCCGCGCGCTATCCCGGACATGTGGCGCGCGGGCATTCTAACCCGGAGCCGCTCCCTATGGGGCCGGCTCTTTTTTGTTTG
>JAPKMO010000131.1 GCA_026645945.1 Anaerolineae bacterium | reverse complement strand
TCGCCGCCCGGTCGTGTGAGGGCGCGCACACCGCTGTTTTCATTGACGAACGCGACCATCTCGTGCGGGCTGACGTTTTTATCTTCGCGGCTGGGTTTGAGATAAGCGGCGGCGGCTTCCTGCCCCTGCTGCCAGCCAAAATAACTGAGCGCCATCGTGATATTGGCCGGGCCGCAGTTATTCCAGGTCTGTTTGACGTAGGTGAAGCCGTATAACTGGTGTGCCGATGGCCGCACCAGAGCCGCCGCCTGGAGTGTGTTTAGCGCCTGGCTTTCGACGGACTGCGGTAGCTCCGGCGTGGTTTCCGAAACGGCTTCCGGCGTGGGCGTGGCGCTGGGTTCAAGGGTGGGTGTTGCGGTCGGGCTGGGTTCCACCTGGATAGCGGCGGGCGGCGCTCCTGTCTCCTCCAGCGTGGCAGTCGGCATACCGAACGGCCTGGACAGCAGGTCTTCCGGCGAGATGCCGCCGTTCAGGTCGGGCGCGACGGTCGGTAGAAGATTTTCGGGGCTGGGCAGCGCGGGGTCGAAAACTTCCAGGAAGGGCAGGTAATACTTGGCCGTTTCCCGCTGTCCCGGCTGGAGCGCGCCCCGGTAAACCAGCACAAAAACGATGCTGCCGATTATCCACAGCGCGGCCAGGGCGATCACCAGCCCCGGCAGGAAAAGACGCGGCAGCCGCTGTCTGAAAACAACCCCGCCCAGCAACCCGAATACCGTAAGACCGACGGCCAGGATGATGCCGGCCTGTAACAGCGAACTGAGCGGCGGCCTGCCTTGCAAAAACAAAAAGCCACCGATGCCGCCGAGGACGAGCAGGAGAAAAATGCTGACCGTCGCTGCCATCAGCCCGCGCGGCGGCGGCGCGAGGCCCTCTCGCTGATCGCGCATGGGTGCTGTACTCCAGTTGTCTTGTATACGCATCGCGCTTAAAGGTTCTCCACCTGAACAACTGCCGCCTGTTCTGTCATAAAACCTCGTATCGCGCTAAAGGCGGCTTCCTGATTGATCGCGCAAGAGCAGCAGTGTACCGATTTTTGCACAGGCGCGCTAGACTCGCTCTGGCTCTGGCGGGCGATTCGACTACGTTTGCCCGCCGCTGTAGGCGCGTTCGGGCAGAAGTAGGGGTTGACGCCCGGAACGGGCGGCTACTATAGTATGGCTGCGCCGTACATAAAATCCTTATCCTGCGGCGCGTCGAAAGCGAAAGGCTGCCAGCATGACGGCGTTATGGAATGTAGACCTGCACAGCCATACTCTGTGGTCGAAGGACTGCCTGATGCGCTTTGAGACGATTATCGCGCTGTGCCGGCGGCGCGGCATCCACCGGATTGCCATCTCCGATCATAATACGGTGGACGGCGCGCTGGCGATGCGGGAACTCGCGCCCGATCTGGTCATCCCATCCGAGGAAATTATGACCACGCAGGGCGAAATCCTGGCTTATTTCGTGCGCGAGAGCATCCCCGCCGGGTTAACGCCGGAGGAGACGATCCGCCGCCTGCGCGAACAGGGCGCGGTCATCAGCGTATCGCATCCTTTCGACCGGCTGCGGAAAGGCGCTTGGCAGGAGGCCGACCTGCGGCGTATCGCCGGTTTGGTGGACGCGGTTGAAGTTTTTAATGCCCGCTGCATGTTCTCGGAGGATAACGCGCAGGCACTGGCTTTTGCCCAGGAACACGGCCTGCCGGGAACGGCCGGCTCGGATGCGCACACGCCAGTGGAATATGGGCGCGCGGCGGTGCGGATGCAGCCGTTTGACGGGCCGGAAAGCTTTTTGGAATCGCTGCGGCAGGCCGACATTGTGGGGCGGCTGAGTCCGTTTTACGTGCATGTTGGCAGCACGGCGGCCAAGTGGTCGAAAAAACTGGGCCTGCGCCCGCGTTTGTGGGAAGGCGGGTAAAACTCAATTGGACTGCATACGCGCATGAGCGGCGGCCAGCACACGTCCGCCGATGTCCGCCGCCAGGCCGGGGTCGCTGCTTTTTTCCAGTACGACGGCGATGGCGACGCCCCTTCTGCCCCCTAAGGTTGTAAACCCGATGAACCAGGCCAGCGACTCGTCGCCGGAGTAGGCAATCGAAGCGTGGCCGCCGATGTCCTGGTTGGGGCGGGCGGCGTTTTGCGCCGCGCCCTGGGCGACCGCCAGGCGCATCATGTCCTGAAGCTGCCGGGCGGTGTTGGTCGTCGTCATCGGCTGGGTGGTTAACGCCGCCGGGATGGTTGTCCAATCGTCCGCTTCCGGCGGGTGAACGGCCAGCAGGGTATAGGGTTGGGGCGCGTTGCCATCGTTGATGATGGCAGCCGTTAAAATCGCCATTTGCAGCGGCGTGACGGTCAATTCGCCCTGTCCGAGCGCCGCTGCCCGGATGCTGTCCGGTCGCAGGGCTGCGGAGGGCGGCGTGTCCGGCGCGAATCCCGCCAAGTTAACTGGCTGGTTAAGCCGGAACGTTTCCAGCGCGGCGCGAACGGCACTAAAACCTAGGCTGCCGACCAGTTCGGCAAAAGGAGCAGGGCAGGCAAAAGCATAAGCCTCGCGCAGCGTCAGCGGTCGGTTGGTCAGCAGGGCGGCGCAGTTGAGCGTGACATCGCCGACCTGCACCGGACGGGTCGCATTTTCGACCGGCGTATCGAGCGCGTAACCGGTGAGCAGCCCAGCGGCGATAAGCGGCGTTTCTAGCGCGCCGCCGGGCTGGTAGCTGCCCTGGAGCGCGCGGTTAAAAAACGGGTTGCCGGGGGACTGCACAAGGGTTTCCCAATCCGCGTCGAGCGTGTTGGGGTCGTAAGTGGGGCGGCTGACCAGCGCCAGCACTTCGCCTTCGGGCAGTGCCAGCGCGATTAACGCCCCGGTCTGTCCCTCCATCGCGCGCGCGGCTTCCTGCTGTACCGGCAGATCGAGCGTGAGCCGCACGTCCGAGCCGCGCCGGGGGCGGTGCAGAATGCCGTTTTCAAAATAGGTCAGCAGGTTTCGGGGCAGGTCGTCGCCGCGCAAAAGCGTGTTGTAGGCTTCCTCTGCGCCGCTGACGCCGTAACGCAGGCTGGCATAACCCAGCGCGCCATGTGTTTCGGGGTACAGATAGCGGCGCGTGACGCTGCCGTTTTCGTTCACAATGGAAGTTGCCAGCGGCGTGCCGTTCCGGTCGGTGATGTCACCCCGAATCAGGCGAGATTCGGCCTCCACCAGACGCGGATTATCCGGTCGCAGCAGAATGGTGTCCGGGCCGACGACCGCCCAGTAGACGGCGGCCAGCGCCACTATGCCAAAGGCGCCCAGCATGGCGATCAACAGATGGCGGATTTCACGGGTGAACTGCATGGCCGGTTTCCGAAGCAGACAGGCGCAGCAGCAGGCCGATGATGATAAAACTCGCCAGCAGCGAGCTGCCGCCGTAGCTGAGGAAGGGCAGGGTGACGCCGGTCAGCGGGAGAACTTTGAGGACGCCGCCCATGATGAGCAGGCTTTGCCCGGCTAGCAGGGTGCTTAAACCCACCGCCAGCATCGCCTGGAAGGGACGCCCCTGCTGCTGGATGCCGATACGCATCCCCCGTGCGAACAGCGCCATGATACAAACGATGGTGACAACCACACCCATCAACCCCCATTCCTCCGCCAGCGCCGCGAACACAAAATCCGAATGCACGACCGGGATATAAACGGGCGAACCCTGGCCGACGCCCTGACCAAAAATGCCGCCGGCGGCGAAAGCCAGCAAACTCTGGACGATCTGGAAGGCGCGGGCATCGGCTTCAGGCCAGGGATTCAGCCAGATGTCAACCCGCAGCCGCACGACGCCGAATTCGCGGTAGGCGATGACGCCGGCAGCCAGTAACAGCAGTGTCCCGCTGACCAGGATGAGGCTGTGGCCGCTGGCAATGTACAGCAGCACTAGGAACACGGCGAAAAACAGGGCCGCCATACCCAGGTCGCGCTGCCAGACCAGGATGATGACCGACAGCCCCCACATTAGCAGAACCGGGCCAAAAACGCGGGGCGAGAGGCCCAGTCGCCGGCCTTCGCCGCCCAGGCCGGCGGCTCGCATGGCCGGGTACTGCTCCGCCAGATAGCTTGCCAGAAAAGCGGCCAGGATAATCTTTAAAATTTCCGAGGGCTGAAAAAAGATCGTGCCGAAGCCCAACCACAATTTCGGCGCGCCCGCCTGGCCGGATGGGTTCGTCCCCAGCACAATCGTCCCCGCCAGCAGCCCCAACCCGGCGACCAGCAGCACGTAACGATATTGTCGCAGCCAGCGCAGCAGATGCGGCAGGGCTGCGGCCAGCAGCATCGCGCCGACCGACAGACCCAGCCAGAGCGTCTGCCGCCCGGCGAAAAAAGGTGACAGCCGCTCGACGAGAACCAGACCCCACCCACTGAGGAACATCGCCAGCGGGAAAATTACCGGGTCATGGCCGGGCAGCCTCCGGTCAAGAACTCGCTTGCCGACGATGGCGCACGCGGCCCATAAAATCAGCGGAAACCAGCGGGACAGCGGATTGACGCCGGGGCGCAGCAGATCAAGCGCCAGAAAGTTAACACCCAGAAAAACCGCCGATAAACCCAGCAGCAGGGACTCAAAAGGCCATCGTCGTGGGGAATCGGCGTTCTGGGCGGCCATCGCCGGCTTTACGCTTTATCAAAATATGCGCCGACAAGCGGCTTCAACCGTTCTAGGGCAGCTTGGGGGACGGCGCTGCCTTCGGTGAGCAGGGCGTTTTGCAGCGCGTGATGGCATTCGCAGTCAGCGGTTTCGTCCAGGCTTTCGACCGCCGCCGCGACGGCAAACTGCACGATTTCGATGCTTTTTCGCAGGGTGGCAACCACCATATCTACCGTCACCGGCTCTTCGCTGATGTGCCAGGAGTCGTAGTCGGTCACATGGGCAATCGTGGCATAGGCGATTTCCGCCTCGCGCGCCAGGAACGCCTCCGGGATGGTGGTCATGCCGACTAGGCTGCAACCCCACTGGCGGAAAATGCTGCTTTCCGCGCGGGTGGCAAAACGCGGGCCTTCTTCGATGATAAACGTGCCGCCTTTATGAACCGTTCCCCCGGCTTTGATGACGGCTTTGTACAGGATGTCGCGCAGTTCGGCGCACAGCGGCTCGGCTACCGACACATGCGCGACCAGCCCGGTATCGAAAAAAGAGCGCGCGCGCTGGCCGGTGGTGTAATCAAAAAGCTGGTCGGGGATGACCAGATGCCCCGGCGCGTAATCCTCGCGCAGCGAACCGCAGGCGTTAACCGCGATGATGTGCCGGACGCCCAGGGTTTTGAGCGCGTAGATGTTGGCGCGGTACGGCACGGTCGAAGGGGTATACACGTGTCCTGCGCCGTGCCGCGCCAGGAAAGCAACCCGCTTGCCACGCAGCGTGCCAACCACAATTTCGCTGCTTGGACTGCCGAAAGGGGTAGAAATAACGTGCGTCACCTTATCGGTGATCTCCGGCATTTTGTAAAGCCCGGTCCCACCGATTACTGCGATACGGACTGTTTCGGCCATAAAAACGTCCCTCCGGTGATGAAAATCTTTTTAATAAACAACAGCGCATCAGGGCGTTTCGAGTTCCAGGCGGAACTTCATTTGCCCGATGCCGATCACGTCCCCCTGCGTGATGACGACCGGCTCCGTAACCGGCAGGTCGTTGAGCGTGGTGCCGTTGCGGCTGTTGCGGTCTTCCAGCCACCACTGTCCGCCGCGCATGGCGACCAGCGCGTGTTCGCTGCTGGCGAAGTGATCGTTGATCGGTACAGTGTTGGTGGGGGAGCGCCCCAGGCTGGTGAGTGCCAGCAGGGGATGGGTTTCGCCCGTCACCACTTCATGCCCGTCTACCTCGCGGATAACAACCAGCCGGCCATAAGTACGCCGCCGCATTTCGACGACGCCGGCGACCGAACGGAAGTCGCGCCACATCGCCAGGAATAATACCACGAGAACGCCGGTTAACAGCAGGCCGGAGAAGCAGCGCAGCAGCAGAAGGATGATCTCGGTCGTCATGCGTTTTCGTCGTCAACAGGTGGGTACGTTCCGGTTTCTGCTTCGCCCGGTGGCCGGTCTTCCATGTAGACCAGCCGGGTACTGCCGATATGAATCACGTCGCCGGCCTGCAAAGCATGTTCTTTAACCCGCGCGCCGTTGACGAAGGTTCCGGTCTGGCTTTGCGTGTCAAACAGCATGTAACGTCCCTGCCGCAGCCGCAGCTGCAGGTGATGGCGGGATACGGTGGCGTCGTCCAGGATGATATGGTTATCGCGGCTTCGACCAATGTTCAAAATTGGCTGCCGGAGGGGGATGGGCTGGCTGCCGTTCACCAGCAGGTGCGGGTTGGCGGGGGGAGGGGCGGTTTCTACCGGCTCGACGCGCTGTAAAAGCGCCGTCGTACTCTGCCGCCGCCGGGTATGCCGGGCGCGCACAACCAGCCTGCCGGCGGCCAGCGCGCCATCGGCCTGAAGTTCAATAACGGGCAGGTTGTCCAGCCGATAACCCGCGCCGGCTGCCAGTTCGACCATATGCTGGCTGAGGATTTCGGACAGGCGGGGCTGGCGGCGCAGCAGGTGATCCAACGTCTCGGCGTTGAGGGCAATTGTATAATGGTCGGGCGCCAGCGGGCGCGGGTCGCCGGGATGGCTGGCTTCGGCGTTGTTTTCCATCGCACGCGACAGTTCCAGGGCGATGTCGTGGGCCTGGATTTTTTTGCCGAAGACATGTGTAAAAGCGCCTTCCACCAGCCGTTCAAGTTGTTCTTCTAAACGGGCGATCTGTTGGCTTTTCATGGGGGCATTATAGCCCAGCGCACATGTGCCGACAATGCGGACTGCCGGGCGTAGGGAAGGCGTCGTTTAAGGGAAAAACAGGGGACATTGGCTGCCCAATGTCCCCATGCTGCCTGCCGATATTTATCCAAACGGTGAGGGCGGGTCGTCGGGGACGAAATCGCTCCAGATGGAGAAGATTTCAATCTGATCGTTTTTGCTGGCGCGCAGGTCTTCCAGCCAGGTCTGGAAGGCGTTTCTTTTTGCCGTGTCGTACTGCGAGTCGGTCAGTTGGCGATCTTCGCGTGCGCGCACCTGGATGATGTGATAGCCGAACTCGGTTTGGATGGGGCCGATAATTTCGCCGATGGGCGCCTCGCGCACGGCGTCGGCAAACGGCTTCACGTAGCTAACCACTGCCGCCCAGCCCAATTCGCCGCCGTTGGCCCCGGAGCTGGTATCGCTCGAAACCGCGCGCGCCAGTTCGGCGAACGACTCGCCGGCTTGTAATGCCGCCAGGACATCCAACGCTTCCGCTTCGGTGGCGACCAGGATGTGGCGCGCATTCACGAACGGCCCGGTTTGACCGATGTTCTGCTCAGCGGCAATCGCATCGCGCATTTTGTCGCGCAGGGTTTGAACCTCAAAATAGGCGTTCATATCAGCTTCGCTCAGGCCGGCTTCGCGCCGCATCAACTCATAAAAATCGCTCCGGTTCGTCGAAAACTGCTCCGCTTGTTGGGTCGCGCTCAGGGTCGGTTCGGGTGGGACGGTCGGCAGCGGCGTCAGGGTCGCCGTCGGCTCGGTTTCCGGTGTCGGCGTTATCGTCGGCGTGGGCGAGGGCGTCGGCGAGACGAACGGCGTTGGTGTCAGGGTGGGCGTTGGGGTGGGCGTGGGCGTGGTGCTGAGCGCAGCCGGGTCGTAGCCGAAAAATTCTTCGATGTGCTTCTGGACATCTTCCGGCGAAATGCTCAGGCCGCGCGCGGCAGCCTCCTGGCGGAGCAGTTCGTCATCCACCATTTCATTGACGATGGTTAAACCCAACTGATCGGGGATACGCAGATCGGACAGCCAGGTGCTGCCCGGCTCCTGGGCGACGGCCTGGTTGGGGTCGAGGCCGAAACTTTGATAAGTATTGACGAGGTTGGTCAACTGCTGGATCCGCAGGACGCGCTCCAGGCGGACGCGACGCTGAAATTCCGCGACAGTGATGGTATCGCCGCCCACTGCTGCCACAACCTGGTTCGGTCGGATGATCTGATCCAGAACGATGGCGATGAGCAGGATGAGGATAATAGCACCGGCGGTGATTCCCGTTGCCAACACCACGCGCCGTTGAAGCTGCGCTTCACGCTCTGCGCGGGATTTGTACTCGCCGCGATCCAGCCCGTCTTTTTTTTCTTTGCCGGACGCGCCGGCAGCTCTTTTAGCAGCGGCTTCGCCGCCCGCCGCCGGGACGGCTTTTCTGGATGCCGTTTTGGGAAGCCCGGTGGTCTGGCTTCGTTTGCTCATAAAAGTAAACTCCTGCTTACAGAAAAATGGGCATAGTTATGCGTAAACCATGCCCAGGAAGTATCTACAAAGCGCCTGTGGCATTAGTCGGCAGCGACAACAAACGGCAGCAGCGCCAGATGGCGGGCGCGTTTAATTTCTCGCGCCAGTTCGCGCTGGCAGCGGGCGCAGTTTCCGGTCTGGCGGCGGGGTTTGATTTTGCCCGTTTCGCTGATGTATCTTTTGAGCGTTTCGACATCCTTGTAATCAAAACACCGGCCTTCGGGGCAGTACTGGGTATTCCGGTTGCGGCCGCGCTTGCGAGGCCTGGGCGAGCTAAAACTGCGAGATGGCTCGTGAGCGGTTGCGGGCTGTGCCTCCGGTTGTTGGCCGGCGCCGGTTTCCTCCGGTGCAGCCGGCGTCATTTCCATATCGGTAGGGGGTAAATCGGTCACGTTAATCAGTCTCCTGCTTCAGGTTAAAAGGCGTAATCGCCTTCTTCGTTGTTATCTTCGTCGCCATATTCAATGTCCATATGCGGCTGGTCGCGGCGCCGGTCGCCGAGCAAAATCATCTCGTTGGCGACCAGTTCGGTGCGGAAGTGTTTTTTGCCGGTTTCATCTTCCCAACCGCGCGTTTGCAGCCGCCCTTCCACATAAACCTGCTGATTTTTGCTGAGGTGCGTTTTGCAGATTTCGGCCAGCGTACCCCAGGCGACGATATTAAACCATTCGGTTTCTTCACGCCGTTCGCCTTCCGCCGATGTCCAGGTGCGGCTGGTGGCGACGCTAAAACTGGTCACGGGGCGGCCACTGGGGGTATAACGCATTTCCGGGTCACGTCCCAGATAGCCGATAATCATCACTTTATTCAACCCGCGTCCCATTATTCACCCTGCTCCTTCACCTTACTCGTTTTCGATGGGCTAATTATCCGTCCGAATGAGCAGGTAGCGCAAAATATTGGGTGATAATTTGAGATTACGTTCCAGCTCCGGCAGGTTCACCGGATCAACGTCAGCGTTCAAACACACGTAATACCCTTCACGCTGTTTATCCAGCTCGTAGGCCAGCTTGCGGCGTCCCCAGCGGTCAATCTTGTTTACCTGGCCCATGTTATTCGCTTCCAGCCAGGCCTGTACCTGCGTGATGGTGTTGTTAATCACCTCGTCGCTGGGGTCATTGCGGACGATAAAAGTCAGTTCGTATGGGTTTCTCATAGGGAATCTATATCTCTCCTTTCCCTGGGTTTGCCCCATGCCGGCGCAGGCGCGCGCATGGAGCGGAAAGCCGCTTTGATCGTGCGATCATCGCGCCGAATAGTACCTGAAGGCCGGGTTTTTAGCAACGGTGGATTCATCCAGCGCCAGCCGCGAACTCGCCAGGGCCAGCGCCACCACCACCCAGAACAGGGTGATCGAGGGTTGAAAATCCAGGCGAAAGAAATACAGGTCGGCGGTGGCGTTCAGCAGGGCGGTAATCAGCGCCGCGTGGTAGCCGATATGAATCGAATCCAGTTCGGGGTTGACGCGCGCGGCATCCCAGGCGTGCCGCCCATACAGGGCGACGCCGGCGATCATCACCAAAAAGATCAACACCCCGGTGAGGCCGATCTGATTCGCCATGATTAAATACATGCTGGCGACATGGGTGTAAATGTCAATATCCGGCGTGCCGGTGAAACCAACACCGGTCAGCGGGTAGCGGCTGATGAGCCGCAGCGAGTCGCTGTATTCGCCCAGGCGCATCTGTGTCGCCAGGTCGGAGGCGGTAAAGGCTTCCACAAACCGCTGGATGTATTCCTGGGTTTGCGGCAGCAGCAGCAGCGCCGCCGCGCCGACCAGCATCAGCAGCAGGTATTTGCGATATGGGCGGAACAGGCCAATAAACAGCAGCCCGGCGGCGAAAGCCAGCATTGAAGCCCGCGAATAGGTCAGAACCAGGGCCAGCGCCACCAGCCCCAGGACGCTAAGCGTCAACCAACGGTAGCGCAGCACCGGGCGGCGGGCGAAAACCTGCGGCGCGATCATCGCCGCCGAAACCGCCAGCATCCCGCCCAGGGCGTTGGGGTCTATCCAAGTGCCGATGGCGCGTTCGTCCAGAAGCGGGTTATCCTCGATGTACCGAATCACGCCGCCGTCCGGGTAGCCGATGCGAGACAGCCGGACGAGCGCCCATTCGGCGAGGTTGTCCGGCAGCATATACAGGCCGATGGCGACGAGCGACTGCATCCCGACGGCGATGATGACAACCAGCACCAACCGTCGTAAAGCGGCGGCGTCGCGCAGCAGGTCTACCAGCACGAACGTCAGACCGATGCTCAACAGCGTTTCGGCGAACTGCCGCAGCACGGTCGGAGTCGGGGGCGCGTGGCGCATTCCGAGTAAAAAGCTGACAACCAGCCACATGCTGTAGAGGGCGACGAGCGCGTGAACGGGCGTCAGTCGCAGGCGGCTGCGCTGCCCGGTCATCCACTGGAACAGGTAAACCAGCAGGAACGCGCCCAAAGCGGCGTCCAGAAAAGTGGGCGTGAGGCCAATTTTAACCGGCAGCGTGCCGAACGGCAGCAGCAGCGTGACCAGGATCACGCTGTACAGCGCCGCCGAGACATTGGTCAGGATGTATAAACCGGCCAGCAGCCCCAGCACCACTGCGACGGCAATAATCGGCCCGGCCACCGCTATCAGCAGGCCGATCAGCCCGCCGGCCAGCCCGATGACCGCGCCGACAAGAAGCGCATAAATACGCCGGTCTAACCGGGATACCCATTCCTGCAAACCATTAGACGACTGCATAGGTTATATCACCCGCTTCGTGAACCGCCGGAAAGCAAAAATCATCCCCAGTATACCCAGCGCGCCCCAGGCGGCCAGGCTGAACAGCGCGCCAAGCCGGAACGTCAGGGGATCGTAGACCAGGCGCACGGTATGTTCGCCCGCCGGGACGACGACCGCCGACAGCGCCCCATACGCGCGCAGGATGTCCGCCGGCTGCTCGTCTATGGCGGCCTGCCAGCCGGGGTAATCCGGGTGCGCCAGCGACAGCACCGCGTCCTGCGGCGTGCTGACGGTAATGGTGAACTGCTCTGGCTTAAATTCAGTGACGACGGTGCTGGCTTCCGGCGGGGCTGCGTCCTGTCTGGGAAAACCGGGATCGCGGTCGAGGATGATCGTCCGGCGAGGGTCGAAGTTTGGATCTTTCAGCAGAGCGAAGGCAAAGTCGTCGCTGTCGGCCAGGGCATAATCGTACATCAGCAGGGCGAAGGGGCGCGGGTCGCTGAGCCGGTGCAGGTTCACCTCACCGTAGCGATCTGTCCCGGAAGCGACGACCTGGCTCGCTATCGGCATCTGCTGCCAGTCAGTGTAAACATAACGCACGGCGAACAGTTCCCAAGCCAGCGGGTTGATTAAATCCGGCTCGATCAGCCGGTAGGGGCCGTCGAGGAACAGCGGGCTGATGCCGCGCATGTCCATCAGCCCGTATAGGCTGCCAAAATTATCGTGCAGGCCGCGATAACCGTCCACCCGGAAGGGCCTGCTGGTGTCTTGAAGCGGCACTTCCAGCAGCGGCGGGTAATCCGGCGGCATGGCG
>JAPKMO010000130.1 GCA_026645945.1 Anaerolineae bacterium | reverse complement strand
CGCCGACCGCCTGGACTGACCAGGCCGCGCCGACGCTTAACAACCTGCTGATACTTATCACCCTGGGGGATAACTTCGGCCTGCCGGGCTGGCTGATGCTCGGCGGCGTGTTTTACGGGCTGTGGGTCGCACTGCGGCGCGGGCGGCAGTCCCCCGAAATGCTCCTGCTGCTGTTATGGACGCTGCCATTTTTCGCGGTCTGGTGGCTGCTGGTCAGCTACGACCCGCGTTTCGTCCTTCTGTTCCTGCCACCGCTGGCGGCGCTGGGCGGCGGATGGCTGGCCGCAGTCTGGAATCGCAGCTCGCAGCGGCGGCTGAAGCCGTTCATTCCCCTACTCATCGCTTTGATGCTGGCGCTGGCGGCCTGCAACGCCTGGATTGGCGTGGAATACAAGCAGGCCATCCTGCGTAACCCGCTGATGGGGGACGCCGAAAAACACGAAATCGTCCTGAGCGGCAGGTAGCGCCTTATTCGTCGAACCACCTGTGAAACGTATATTCCGCGTGGGATGGCTCAAAACCCAGCCGCGTCCAGACCTTCTGTGATGGTACATTCGTCACCTGGGTGGACATCAGCATGTGGCGCGCACCGCGTTGTTTCAGCCAGTGCAGCGCGCCGGCCATCAAAGCGCGGCCAATACCCTGTCCCTGCGCCTCCGGGTCTACGGCGTACAGCGGCCCTTCGCCTTCCTCGCCGTTCAGCCGCAGCGTGATAAACCCGGTGATCTGGCCGTCAGGCGCGGCAGCCAGCACTTCATCGGCCACCTGGCGCGAAAGGCACGAGCGGTACGCCCAGGATTCGTAAACCGCGTCGCAGGCCGCCCGGTCCAGCCGTTCGTCGGCGTGGTAATGGCCGTTGTAGGCGCGGAAAGCCCGCCCCGCCAGCGCCCGAATCGCCTCTGCTTCGCCGGCATCGGCAGGCCGCACGCCGTCCGGGACGGGTGGAAGCGGCTGTGTCAGGTCGCGCGAATAATACAGCAGCGTATCCATCAGCCGGAAGCCCTGCGCCTCCATCATCTGCGCCGCCCGCAGTTCGGAAACCGCGCAGCGCGCGACCAGGAACACCACTTTTTCCTGCCGGCAAAAGGCCAGCACATCGGGCAGATGCACCGCCGTCACCCCCGAAGCGCGCGCCGTGCGAACGCCCCAGCGTTCTTCATCAATCGCCGACAGTGAAATCAGCAGCCCGCCGCTCATGAAGCGGCTTCCCTTTCCACTTCCGCCTGCGGCTGGTATTCAACCGCCTCCCGCACAACGCTGGACGGCTGTCCCATGATGCGGACGTGCATCCGCGCCAGATATTCCCCCATGATGCCGAGCGCGAAAAGCTGCGCCCCGGAAAAAACGGCGATGGTGGAGGCCAGAAACGGAAAACCCGCCGGAGCGGCGTTTTCGATCAGCGCCCGCCCAATGACATACACCAGCACGATGACGCCGAACATCGTCAGCGCGAATCCGACCAAACTGGCGATTTGCAGCGGCAGGATGCTAAAGCCGGTCATCATGTTCAGCGCATGTGTCACCAGCTTGCGGAGCGTGTAGTTAGAAATACCCAGCTTGCGCGGGTCGTGCCGGACGGGGATGGCCGCGAAACGTTTGGTTCCCCAGGTCAGCAGTACATCAATCGAAACATACGGACTCTGGTAATTGGCGAAAGCATCCCGAAGCTGCGTGCGGAACACCCGGAAGGCGCTCACGCTGCGGGCCACATCCACACCCATCGTGCTTTGCAGAGCGATTTTCGTCACCTGGGAAGCCATGTCGCGGAAGAAGCCGTGCTGCTCATGCTGCGGCGTGCCGTACACCGCGTCGTACCCTTCGGCCAGTTTATCGAGCAAACGCCGGATTTCTTCCGGCGGGTGCTGAAGATCATCGTCCATCGTGACGATCACCTCGTAACGCGCTGCCCGGATGCCGCACAGCAGCGCGTTGTGCTGGCCGTAGTTCCGCATATGTTTGAAGCCGCGAATCCAGGGGTGCTGCCGGACAAGCTGCTGGATGACTTCCCAACTGTTATCGCGCCCGTCATCCTCGACAAAAATTAACTCGAAGATATCGGTCAGTTTGGGCAGTTCCTCGCCCAGCCGGGATACCAGTTCAGGAAGGCTGAGCGCGCCGTTATAAACCGGAATCACAACCGATAGGGAAGGCATCATCTCTCCTCCTCTACGAACGAACCTCAATGTTCACCGGCAAAACGCCGGTCGTCGTCTCCACGCTTTCGCCCGCCGTGACGGGCAGCAGGCGGATTTCCCCGCCATCCCAGAAATACACCCGCACCCACAGCCGGTAGCTGCCGGGCGACAGGTCTTCCGGCAGGCGCAGCGCCCGGTTGTCCCAGGCCGGCAGCCCCGGCCTCCAGACGCTCGTGCGCTCAAAACCGCCGCCGGGCTGCGAATCCATGCCCTGCGCGGCGGGGATGCCGCTTTCGCCCACCACAAACCACGCCACGATATAATCCTGCTCCGGCGTCCGCTCAGCCTGCCAGTAAAACGATACCGGCAGCACATCACCCGCCACGTAAACCATGCCGGCGGGCAAATCGAACCCAGCTAACCGCAGCGTATCGCCGTAGACCAGATCGGTCAAATGCTCCGGCCCGCGAAAACCGAGCGGATTGGGCGCATCTACGGTGCTGTATTCGATCAGGCGCACCGCCGGGTTGGGCGCGATTTCCCGCACCGGATAATAATGCGCCGACAAAAACCGCTCAACCGGGCGAACGCTCCAGGGCAGCCAGGGGCCGGAGTCGGCCAGCAGCCACAGACGCTCCCGCGAGGCAGCCAGATTATAAATCAGGGCGATGCTGTGCCGCGTCAGCAGTGCGTCCGGGTTGTCGGAAACCACTTCCGGCAGCTGTTCCGGGCTGGGCTGCTCTCCGGGCTGGTCGGGCAGTGAAATCGCGCGCGGCACAGTCAGCAGACCTTCGTTCAGGAAAAACGGCTCATATGTGTTGCTGCTCAACAGCAGCACGTCGCCGGGTGCGCTTTCCGCTTCCAGTGTCGGCTGCAAACCGGCCAGGACATCCCTGGTGGGTGGGGCATACAGCGGGTCGCCGTCAAGCAGCCGCAGCCCGGCGTACATCACAGCGGCCAGCGCGACCGGCAGCGCAGCTGCCCACAGCCCTGGCAGGCGAATCGCCCGCCCTGTCCCCCGCCAGAAACGAATCAGCAGCCAGCCGCTCACGGCGATCAGCGCCATGCACAGTACCGGCCACCAGGGTTGATTGACGCGCACCCAGGCGAAATCAAGCGGCGTCTGCCCCCACAGCGTGGGAATAACCACCCAGCGCAGGTACGGGACGGTGTTCAGGCCGCCGCCCCACTCGCTCAGGCCGCCGCTTTCCGGCGGCAGCGCGGCGGTATAAGCGCCCCATTCCAGCGTCACACCGCTGAGCTGCACCCACACGCTGTAGATTACCAGCAGCACAACGCTCGCCAGCAGCCAGCGGGAACGCCCCTGTTGTAACAGCCTGTCCAGTGCCGGCAGCGCCGCCAGCATCAAAAACGGCGCGACCGGCAGCAGAAAACGCGGCGGCCAGGAAAGCCCGCCAAACCAGTGATTCCCCCGGAAAACAGCATATCCCAGCGCGAAAGCCAGCAGCGCCAGCAGCGCCGCGCCGATATAGCGGTAGTGGCCCCGGCGGAACAAAAACATCATGCCCGGCACGGCCAGCAGCAGCACCGGCGAGGTTGCCCATATGCTGCCGCCGATGCTCAACAGATAGGTATGCAGCGCGACATGCATGGTCGCAGCAGCCGAAGGCGAATGGCGCAGCACCCCGCCGATCCAGGTATAAAGCGGCCCGAAATTGATCGCGCCAGCGAATACCGCCGTCAATGCCAGAACGCCCAAACCGACCCCCGCCGCGCCGAAGGCCAGAATCGCCAGCCGCCGCGCCGTTTTATCCCCCACTGGCAGCGACGGCGCGGCAATCAAAGCCAAAGCCGTCGCGGCCAGAATGACCGCCTCTTTGCTTAAAAACGCCCCCACCAGCGCCAGCAGGCAGGCGGCGAACAACAGAATGGAACGGTAGCCTGTCTGCCGCCAGCGTTCCAACAGCCAGGCCGCCAGTAAAATCATCCACAGAGACAGGGGTTCGCGGAAAAACGTTTTGCTGTACGGCCAGACTATCGTCGCCAGGCCAAACAACAGCGCGCCGAGGACGGCGGTTTTATCGCCGTAACCCAGTGTGAGCGCGTAAAAAAACAGCGTGACTGCGGCGGCGGCGCTCACCAGCACGTTTAGCAGCCAGGCCGCATGAACCAACCCGACGCCCGGCAGATGGCCGGCGGCGCGAATCAAAACAGAGGACAGAAAAATATGTAAAGGTTCGACATTCGCGCGCGCCAGGGGGAAAAGATCGGCATTCGGGCCCGGCGGCGGCATATTCACCGATGCCGAACCATCCAGCAGGTCGTCGCCGTAAAAGGCTAAGCTGTCGGCAGCGTCGAACAGCGACAGCGTATCGCCGCTTTCAATTCGCCCGCTGTAGGTGAATAAATAAACGCCCGCCAGCAGTACAAACAAAACTACCGGCAGCAAAAACCGCCGGTTTATGGACAATAGGCGAGGACACTCCACCACCGAACCGTTTATTTTACTTGTTTCCGCCGGACAGCTTGTTCCGAATACCCAGCAGTCCTTTTATCACCTTCTGGCGCGGCGTTAACTCGCCGAGCTGTTCCAGACCAACTTCATAGGTGGCCGCGCCTTGCATCAATTTACGTTCGTCCACTTGCAGCGCGCCGATTGCCATCAACGTCTCGCCGTAGAGTTTTTTCTCGCCCTGCGCTTCAAAAATATCCGCCGCCTGACGATAACAATTATAGGCCTGCTCGTGGTCGTTCAGTTCCACGTACACGCCGCCCATGTTCCCCAATACTTTCGCCGTTCGCACCGCGTCGCCAGTTTCCTGAAACACGCTCAAAGCCGCCTGCATCGCATCAAGCGCCTGCTGGTTTTCGCCAAGCGCCCGGTGTACCAGGCCGATATTGACCTGCATCTCGGCGGCTATATCGCGGCGGCCTTCCGCTTCATAAGCATCCATCGCCTGCTGGAAGTGCTGCGCGGCGGCTTCGAAGTCCTTCTGCTGGAACAGTTTTACACCCCGCTCCTGAAGTTCTTGAGCAGTTGTCATCCTACCCCCTTAAATATCCTTATGTTTACAGCGGCGCGGCTGCGCGCCGGTACCGTCCGACGCCAACCGGCAGGCGCCTAATACATCAACAAGACGAGATTGCCCATTTTCGACAGTGGGTTTAAGCCCACTGCCAATATGCAGATTAAGCTGTTTATGTACTAGCGCGTGATGTCCAGCACGCTTTCGCCGACACGCCGCAGTTTTTCGGTCGGCATCTGGCTCAACATCAACGCAATCTCAATAAAACCCATATTAACAGGTTTCGCTGCAAACTGGCGTAAATCTTCTGGCAGGCTGCTAAAATGTTTCCATTCCTCACGCACAGCCAGCCAGTTGCCGATATGACCGCTGCTCTCCAAAAAATAGTTCATGTTTTGTTTGAGTATGCCGGCCATCATCGAAAGTTCGTGCATCGGCACGGGCAGTTCGCCCATTTCGTACTGTTGAATGCGCTCCACCGGCACAGCGCAGGCCTGGCTTAACACCTCGACCGTCATGCCGATTTCTTCCCGCGCCTGGCGCAGCAAAGCACCCACCATGCGGTCGCGCAGCGCCAGGTATTCGGTCTGAATATCAATATGCCGCCCCTGCGAGGCTTCCAGAGTATCCGTACTCCAAAAATGGCTGATCGGCACGCCCAGGTAATAAGCCAGCAGTTCGAGCTGCGGCAGGCTGGGTACGCTTTCGCCATATTCCCAGGCTTCGACCTCCTGCGGCGTCACTTTCAACAGCTCGGCGCAGGCTTCGACGCTGCGGGCCGCATGTAAGCGCGCATCCCGCAGCAGAACGCCGATCATCTTGCCGCGAAGGCGGTACGACTCGGCAAAATCGGTTTCTTTGGTCGGTTTTTCCTCCGGTTCACCCTCTCGTTTAGCTCGCAGGCGGGCCGCTGCATCTTTAAAGTCCATCCCACTTCTTCCTCCACGCGCCTGATGTATTCGCATTATAGAACGCGAACTGCCCTCAGGCAACCGGCGCGCATCCCGATTATAAGCGCGATTATGTGCTGGCGAAGCATAAGAGATATAATGAGAAAGGTGAGCAGCATAAAATGATGAACTAATGCCTATGTTAGATAATCAACTAGACAATCACTCTGCCGAAGATTTGAATACCCGGAACCAGATTGCCCAACTGACGACGATGAATCAGTTCCTGTCTCGATTAATCGCCGCGGCGCTGGAGTTCGATGTTTTTATGAAGGAACTCGCCGCCGGCATCATCCATCACGTTCGCTGCGACCGCGCCATCTTGCTGCTCGCCGACAACCAGGAAAGCGCCCTGGAGTTTGGTTACAGCAACTATCAACTCCCTTCTCCCGAACGCCAGGCCGAACTCAATGCGCTGCGCCTGCCGCTCTATCAGGCCGATCATGACCCCCTGCTTGACGCCTGGCTGATGGGCGAAGCCGTGATGATTCAGACCGATCTGGTTTCTCCTTCCTCAACCGGGGGATGGTTGGCGCGGTTCATCCAGTCGAATCAATTCTTTAGCGCCCCATTCATCCACGACGGCCACCTGATCGGCGTTGCCATTGTGGACAACCCCATCAGCGACTTGCCGCTGACCGCCGAACATCGGGCGGCGCTGCTGGCGCTGACCGCCCAGGCCGCAGTCCTGCTTTACAACGTCCAGGCGCACCAGCGCATCGTGCATAAACTGGCCGACTCGGTCACAGAAATGTCCATCCTGCGCCGGATTGACCGCGAATTGAGCGATACCATTGACCTGCGGCACGTCTTTCAGATGACGCTGGATTGGGCGCTGCGTTTTACCAATGCCCAGGCCGCTTCAATTGCCCTTTACAACCAGGAGCAGGATGAACTGCGTTTTGTCGCCGAGTACGGTTACGATATTTCCAACGAGCAGCTGGCAACCCTCCGGCAAGAATACGGGCCGGGAATTGCCCTGCGGGTCGCGCGCGCCGGCCATGCGGAAATCGTGCCGGATGTGAGCATGGACAAGGATTTTGTGCCGATTGCCAGCAGCACCCGTTCGCAGGTCGTTGTACCGGTCATGCGCGAAGACCGGGTGGTGGCCGTGATTACGGTCGAAAGCAAACGCCTGAACGGTTTTTCCGAGCAAAATCTCGATTTTATCGAAAAACTGGCGACTCGCGCCGGGGTTGCCATAGATAATGCGCGGCTGTACGACGAAGCCGTGCGAGAGCGCGAAAAACTCTCACTCATCCTCAGCAATACCGCCGATATTGTCATGGCGGTTGGCCTGGACGACCGCCTCATTCTGCTGAACCAGTCCGCATTGGCAGCGCTGCACCTCTACCTGAACGAATCGTATGTTGGCCTCAACATCTTCGACGCCATAGACCATACCCCCCTGCTCGACACTTACCGGCGCGCCAAAGCCCTGGGCGAAAATCTGGCCGAGGAAGTGCCGCTGCCCAACGGGCGCGTCTTCCATACCAACATGCAGTTTAACCCCAGCCTGGGCTGGATCATCGTCATGCACGACATCACGCCTTTTAAAGAAATGGATAAGCTGAAAAGCGAGTTGATTGCAACCGTTTCGCATGATCTCAAACAGCCGTTGAGCGTGATGAACGGTTATATCGAACTGCTGCTCATGCAGCAGGCCGTCTCCAGCCAGGGGATGCACGCGGTTCAGATGATTCGCCGCTCAATCCAGAGTATGCGTCAGCTTATTGACGACCTGCTTGATCTGGCAAAAATCGAGTCGGGCATTCAACTCAACCTCCAGCCCATCCAGATCAATACGGTCGTCACCGACTGTATTGACTCGCTGCGCCCGGCGGCTCAGAACAAATCCATGACCATCGTCTCCGAAACCGACAACAGCCTGCCCCCCGTAACCGGCGATTATGCTCGCCTGCGCCAGATTTTGATGAATCTCATCAACAACGCCGTAAAATACACGCCGCCGGAGGGCCAGGTTAACGTGCGTGCGGAAAAACGGGGCAATATGCTGCGCCTCGCGGTTCAGGATAACGGACTAGGCATCAGCCCGGAAGATCAGATTCACATCTTCGACCGTTTTTATCGCGTCCGCCGGCCGGAAACCGACAGCATCGAAGGCACGGGACTGGGGCTGGCAATTGTGAAAAGCCTGGTTGAAGCGCACCGGGGGCAGATTAGCGTCGAAAGCACGCTGGGACGCGGCTCTACTTTTTATCTATTGCTGCCTCTGGCCAAGGAAGTGCCGCACAACAGCCATGAAACATAGTGGGATGCGCCCTGGAACGCATCCCACCCATTTGTCAGCGGCGTATCATTCGGCTCGCGCCGATCACTACTGCGCGGCGGGCGTGTCCGAAAGCGCGGGGGTATCCGCTGTATCCTCCGCTGCCTGTTCCTCGCTGGTTTCTTCTTTAACCGCTTGCGGCTTGCCGTTTTTACCGTTCAGACCCCCACCGGCAGCGCCAGCGGCTCATAGAGGTCATCGCCAATCCGGTACGGCACATCAATGACGGGGCGTCCGCGACCGCGCGTGATCTGGTCATGGTACAGCGCGGCGCGGATAGCCACGCTGGTCTGGTTGTGCAGCAGGCGTTCCCACCAGTGCGAAACAACGAACTCCGGCAGCACCACCACCGTCGGAATACACTCGTCGCTTTCCTCATCCAGCGTGTGCAAATACTGAATCAGCGGGCGGCCAATTTCGCGGTACGACGATGGCACGATGTCCAGCGGAATTTTGAGCTGCCAATCCTGCCAGCGTTTTTGCAGCCGCTCCACACCTTCCGGTTCGACTTCAATGGCGCAGACGCGTACATTGTCAGAAATCCGCAGCGCGTATTCCAGGGCTTGCAGCGAACAGCGGTTGAGGCTGTTCATCAGCACGACCACGCGGGTATGGTTGCGGTCGGTATACACCTGGTAGCGGTCAGAAATCGGGCCGGGTTCGATGCCATCCAGCGTCAGGGAAGCGGCCACCGTCTCGTAATGCCGGTGGATAGAAATGAAGCCGGCCATCAGAACAGGAATCGCCAGCATGACGATCCAGGCGCCTTCAACGAACTTCGTCACCATCAGGACGATCATCACGACAAAAGTGCAGACCGCGCCAAAACCGTTAATGCCGATATGCAAACGCCAGCCTAGATTAGGCTTAAAATTCGGCAGCTTACGCTCTTTCAGCCAGTGAACCACCATCCCGGACTGCGACAGGGTGAAACTGAGGAACACGCCTACTGCATACAGCGGCAGCAGATTATGCTCACGCGCATCGAACAGCACGATCAGAATGCTTGCCAGCACCGCCAGGCTGATGATGCCGTTGCTGAAAACCAGCCGGTCGCCCAGGTTGGTAAGCTGGCGCGGCAGGTAGCGGTCGCGGGAAATGATGGCTGCCAGACGTGGGAAGTCGGCATAGGCAGTATTGGCCGCCAGCGACAGAATGAGCAGGGTCGAAAACTGTATGTAGAAAAACAGGATGCTGCCTTCGCCAAACACCGCGCCCGCAATCCGCGACAGCACGGTGGTATCGCTGTGATGCACGGCGATCACCTGGTACTGGTTTGCCAGGAAGGTCGTCCCGATGAACATGGTACACAAAAGCGCCACCATCACCATCAGCGTTTGCCCGGCGTTGCGGCTTTCCGGCGGTTTAAAGGCCGGGATGCCGTTGGAAATCGCTTCGATACCGGTCAACGCGGTGCAGCCGGCTGCATAAGCGCGCAGCACCAGGAACAGCGTCAGACCGCCAGTGAACTTCAGCTCTTCGGCCAGCACTTCTGGCGGGGGCGGCGCAACCGGCGTCACGGTGCCGGTCAGCACGCGGATAAAACCGACGCCGATCATAAACAGCATCCCGACGATGAACATATACGTTGGAATGGAGAAAAACGTGCCGCTTTCCTTGATGCCGCGCAGGTTCATCACCGTGATAAAAGCGACGATCAACAGCGCCGCATGAACGCGGTAGGGTGCCAGTTCCGGGAAAGCCGACGACAGGGCGGCTGTGCCTGCCGAGACGCTCACTGCCACTGTCAGCACATAGTCAATCAGCAGCGCCGATGCTGCCGTCAGTCCCGGAATTATACCCAGGTTATCCTTCGAGACGATATACGCGCCGCCGCCGTTCGGGTAGGCGTGAATGGTCTGAAAATACGAAAAAGCCACCACAACCATCAAAGCGGCGATGCCAAGAGCGATCCACCAAGACATGCCAAGCGCACCGGTTCCGGCGGCGATCAACACCAGAAGGATCGCTTCAGTCGCATAGGTGCTGGAGGAAAGCGCATCGGATGAAAAGACAGCCAGCGCCTTAGCTTTAGAAAGGCGCTGATGAATCGCCTGACTGGTCGCCAGCGGCTGCCCCAAGATGATACGCCGGATATTCATGGAACTCCTTCACTTTCTCAATGCTCAATTTTCGCTAAAGGCGAATAGAGATAGGGTCGTGTGTCTGTTAAGAGAGACTTTTAGGGAGGAAGCGCCATAAAAATTCCCACGCCTGAGATCAACGTGACAACCTGACGAGAAGATTACAAAAGCAACGTCTTTAATTTACCACAAGTGCAGACGCTTTTGCAGGTTTTTTATACCAAATTTACATTCCCTTCGACTGTATATTTGCAACAGCTTACCGATATATAGCAGCCATTTGGTTGACGGCGCTGGCGACTCATGGTAATCATTAAATAATCTAACCACCATTTGATAAAATTATCTCAAAAAGATGCCCACTATTCAATCACAAATAGACACCCTCAGTGACGAATTTCGACAAAATTACGAACATAACCGCGCCCTGGTTCAAACGCTGGCCCAGCGGCAGGCGAAGGTGCGGCAGGGCGGCAGCGAGCGCGCCGTCAAACGTCACCTGGAGGCCGGCAAACTGCTGCCCCGTGAACGGGTCGAACTGCTGCTTGACCCCGGCACGCCCTTCCTGGAACTCAGCACGCTGGCGGCCTGGGATATGTACAACGACGAAACGCCCGGCGCGGGTTCGATCAACGGCATCGGCGTGGTAAACGGCGTCGAGTGTATGATCGGCGCGAACGAGGCCACTATCAAGGGCGGCACGGTCTACCCGGTCACGCTCAAAAAGACGCTGCGCGCCCAGCAGATCGCCCAGGAAAACGGCCTGCCCTGCATCTATCTGGTTGAATCCGGCGGCGCGAACCTGCCGCACCAATCGGACATCTTCGTGGACGGCGGGCGCGGCTTCTGCAATCAGGCACGGATGAGCGCAATGGGCATCCCGCAGATTTCGCTGGTGTTTGGTAACAGCACGGCGGGCGGCGCGTACATTCCCGGCCTCAGCGACTATACGGTGTTCGTTCGCAAACAGGCGCTGGCCTTCCTGGGCGGGCCGCCGCTGGTGAAAATGGCAACCGGCGAGGAAGTAGACGAGGAAACGCTCGGCGGCACGGACATGCACGCGCGGGTATCCGGGCTGGCGGACTTCGTGGCCGAGGACGACGCCGATGCCATCCGCATCGGGCGGGACATCGTGGCGCGGCTGAACTGGCGCAAAATGGCCGTCCCTAACCGGCAGTCCCCCGAACCCCCACTTTACGACCCGGACGAACTGCTCGGCATTGTACCGGTGGACACCATTCGTCAGCCGCTCGACATGCGGGAAATTCTGGCGCGTTTCGTGGACGGCTCGCGTTTTGTCGAGTTCAAGCCGGATTACGGCGGCACGCTGGTGACGGGTTACGCGCACATCAACGGCTTTCCGGTCGGTATCCTGGCAAACAACGGCATCTTATTTTCCGAGTCCGCCAACAAAGCCGCACAGTTCATTCAACTGTGCAATCACAGCCGCACCCCCCTGATCTACTTGCAGAACATCACCGGCTTCATGGTCGGGCAAAAGTACGAAGAAGGCGGCATCATCAAACACGGCGCGC